>NZ_AKJL01000275.1 GCF_000282355.1 Pseudomonas sp. GM49 | reverse complement strand
GCCAGGCCGGCAATTGCGGCTGGCTGACCAGCCACAGCGCGAAACCGCTGGAGAGCACGCCGATCAACAGCGACAACAGGGTGATTGCACCGTCGTAGCCCAGGTCGATGGGCAACTTGAACGCGAGCATGCCGATAAAGTGCATCGACCAGATGCCGATGCCCATGGCAATGGCCCCACCCGCGGTCCATAAATGCACGGCGCGCCCCTTGGCGGTGGCAATGCGCCCGGTCAGGTCGAGTGCGGTGTATGAGGCGAGAATCGCTACACAGAGCGAAATGATGACCAGGGTGGGGGAATAGCTACCGATGAGCATGGAGACTTCTCGCGAATGCCCCCATTAATGGTATCGATTCTCTCTGGGGAGGGGCAAATGCGGCGATTGTACTGATTCCGAATGAGAACGCACTCACAAAATGAGCAAAGGGCCATCAGTCCGATGAAACGTCTGTTTTAAGGTTTTACATTAACTCGCGTAAAGCTGCTGGCGCCACAAAACCTGTGGGAGCAAGCTCGCTCCCACAAGGATTGCGCTAACGGTTTTCGCTCACCTCAAGCTGCCCATCCCAGCCACCCCCCAACGCGGCAATCAACTGCACGCTGGCAATCAGGCGGCTTTGCAACAGGTCCAGGTTACTGCGCTCGTTGCTCAACGCCGCCGCCTGGGTCACGACCACATCGATGTACGCAATCAAACCGGCCTTGTACTGGTTCTGGGTCAGGCGCAGCGATTCACGGGCGGCATCCAGTGCCTGTTGGCGCACGACGGCTTCGTCCTGGAGCACCTTGAGTTGCACCAGGAAGTTTTCCACCTCGCGGAATCCGTCCAGCACGGTCTGGCGGTACTTGGCCACGGTTTCGTCATAGGCCGCTTCACTGCGGTCGACTTCCGCCGAGCGCTGGCCGCCGTCGAACAGGGTCATGGCCAATTGCGGTCCTACCGACCAGAAGCGGTTCGGCAGGCTGATCCAGTTGGAATAGGTGCTGCTGCTATAACCGCCGTTCATGTTCAAAGTCAGGTCAGGGTAATAGGCGGCCTTGGCCACGCCGATGTTGGCGTTGGCTGCCATCACCGAGCGTTCGGCGGAAGCGATGTCCGGGCGACGCTCCAGCAACTGCGAAGGCAGTGCCGGCGGTATTTGCGGCAACTGCGGAATGTCTTGGCTTTCCGCCAGGCTGAATTCCGCCGGCGGCAGGCCGATCAGCACGGCAATGGCATTCTCGAACTGGGCGCGTTGCCAGATCAGGTCAACCATGTCCGCTTCGGTGCTCTTGAGCTGGGTCTGGGCCTGGGCCACGGCGTCCTTGCCGGATACGCCGGCGCGGTACTGGTTTTCGGTCATTTTCAGCGACCGCTGATAAGCCGAGACCGTGTCTTCGAGCAGGCGCTTCTGGCCATCGATCACACGCAATTGCAGGTAATTCTGCACCAGCTCCGACTGTTGGCTCAGGCGCATCGCGGCCAGATCGGCAAAGCTTGCCTGGGCATTGGCGGTATCGGCTTCGAGGCCACGGCGTAGCTTGCCCCACACATCCGCCTCCCAACTGACGCCCGCCTGGGCCGAGTACGTATTGCGAATACCGCTGGACGAACTGCTCAGGCTGGAGCTGCTGCTGCCGGTGCCCTGACTTGAACGGTTCTTGCTGACATTCAGGTCGACCGTCGGGAAAAACGCCCCTCGGGCACTGCGCACCAGCGCCTGGGCCTGACGGTACTGGGCCTCGGACTGGGCCACGGTCTGGTTGGAGCGGTTGAGTTTGTCGATCAGGTCATTGAGTTGCCGGTCGCCGTACAACTCCCACCATGCACCACGAGCCAAGGCATCACTCGGGTTGGCCTGACGCCAGCCCTCTGCGGCCTTGTACTGCGCCGGTTCGGCGGTGTGCGGGCGCTGGTAATCCGGGCCGACGGCGCAGGCACTGAGCATCGCCACACACAGTGTCAGGCTCAACAGACGCGAGCCTCGAGCTGTGATCAGCGGTGCAGCCAGGTTGAAAAGCGAACGTTCAGTCATAGCGGAGTTTCCAGAGCGGCATCGGTACGCACCCCACGCCATTTATTGAAGCGATGGCGCAGTTTGTCGAGATAGAGGTAAACC
>NZ_AKJL01000274.1 GCF_000282355.1 Pseudomonas sp. GM49 | reverse complement strand
TGGCGGCCGCCAGTCGCCGCTCGGCCTGCCGCACATCGGGGCGACGCTTGAGCAACGCGGCACCATCTCCCACCGGAATCAATTGCGCAATTTTTGGCAGCTCATCGCAAGTGGCAGTGCCGGCCGGTAGTTGATCTACCGGTTTGGCCAGCAGCATCGACAAGCGGTACAGCCCGGCCTGACGTGCTGCCTCATAGCGCGGCATGTCGGCGCGCAGGGATTTGAATTGGGTTTGCGAGCGGGTGACCTGGGTTTCGTCGCCACGTCCGGCATCGCGCAAGCGCTGGATCAGCGTGGTGCTTTGGGCTTGCAGGTCGAGGGAATGCTGGGCGATTTCCCGCTCTTCATTGGCCGCGCACACTTGGGTGTAGGCCCGAACCACATCGGCCACTACAGTGATGCGTGCCGTATCGGCGGCGGCCTGTGTCGCATCGGCATTGGCCTTGGCCGCTTCGATGCCGCGTTGCAAGGTGCCGAACAGGTCGAACTGGTACGACGCACTGATGCCGATATCGCCGATGTTGGCCACCGGCACTTTTTCCGGCAACAGGAAGGCTTCGCCGGATTCCTGCAAGCGCTGGGCGCCCATCTTCACACCGCCGCTCCAGCCGCCCGCCGCCTCGGCCTCATCGACCTGAGCGCGAGACCGCGACAGACTGGCCGCCGCCACGCGCAAATCGGTGTTGGAAGCCATGGCCTGCTGTACCAACTGGTCGAGTCGCGGGTCCCGATACAGGCGCCACCAATCGGCCGGCACCGGTGCGGACACCACCGTTTTGCCGTCGACCGCCAGATCTCCCTGGAAGTCTGGACGATGGACAGCCGCCTCCTCGGGCAAGTGATAATCCGGCCCGACCATCTGACACGCCGACAGCAGCAAGCCTAATCCGGCAACCGCCAAACCCGAGGCCTTGCTCATTGCGCCGGCTCCCGTTGCTGATCGTCGATGATCGATACCGTAGCGGTGCGCCCGGCGATCATGCGGAAATCTTCCGGCACGTCATCGAAGGCGATCCGCACCGGAATCCGCTGAGCCAGCCGCACCCAGCTGAAGGCCGGGTTGACGTTGGGCAAGAGGTTATTGCCGCTGGTGCGGTCGCGGTCTTCGATACCGGCAACGATGCTTTCCACATGCCCGCGCAAGCGCGCATTGTCGCCGATCACCCGGATGTCGACGCTTTGGCCAATATGGATGCCGTTCAGTTTGGTTTCTTCGAAATAGCCGTCGATGTGGAACGAATTGCTGTCGACCACCGACAACACCGGACGCCCGGCGCTGACGAACTCCTGGGCCCGTGGCGCGCGGTCGTTGACGTAGCCGTCTACCGGGCTGCGGATCACCGAGCGATCGAGGTTGAGTTGTGCGCTGTCCACCGCCACCTGGGCTTCCATCAAGGCGACTTGGGCGCGGGCGACTTTAGACTGGCTTTCTTCCAGTTGTTCACCCGGCACCAAGTTACCAAGGCCTTTGTTGCGCTTGGCCTCGCGCTGGGCCTGGGCCAGGGTTTCTTCGCGGTCGGCAACGGCCGCCTTGGCCTGGCGCAGGGCCAGCTTGAAGCGGTCCGGATCGATGCTGAACAACACCTGGCCACGCTTGACCAACTGGTTGTCGCGCACCTCCACTTGCTGGATCAACCCGGAGACATCCGGCGCGATTTGCACGATGTCGGCACGGATGTGCCCGTCGCGGGTCCAGGGCGCGAACATGTAATACATCACCATGCGCCAGACCACGACCACGGCGAAGCTCACGATCAGCAGGGTCAACACCACGCGACCAAGGGTTAGAAACGGTTTTTTCATGTCATCAGGTATCGACTGAGTGAATCCACAGCGCCAAGCAGCAAGGCGTAGAGGGCCACGTTGAACAATGCCCGGTGCCAGACCAGACGGTAAAAGTGCAGGCGCGTCAGCACCCCGTGCACCAACAGGTACAACACATAGGTAATGCCCATCAGCACCAGCAGCGTGGGCAGGAACACTCCGCTGAGATCCAGGTCACCGATCATAAAGGCGCTCCATCAATGCCATGGGGAAGCGGTTCTTCTGGCTCGGCGGCACCGACGAATTCGACGCCGGGCAACAGTGCCAGGCGCAGTCCGCTCAGGGCGTGCAGCAGATGCCGACGGGTTTCATCATCGCCGGCACCGCCGAGGGCGCGACGCGTGCGGTCGAGGGTCATCAGCAACGGGCTCGGTGCCGGCAAGCGTTCACCGGCCTTGAGACAGGCCTTGAAGTACTCGCCCACCTCGGCCACCACCTGGCGCAGCAGCACCTGCGGCACACCGAGGACCCGCGGCGTATAAGCGAGCAGGTCCAACAGATTCAGTGCCACTCGCACTTCCCGCAGCGCCACGCCGGAGTCCTGGCCGGTCATGGCCAGGCGCGGCAGATGCTGCATCAGCCGATCAAGCATCTTTATGCCCAACAGCCGATGTTCGGACAGCGTGGCCGGTTCAGAGAGGCCGACAATGTCACGCCAGCTGAAACGGGTCAGGCGCTTGGCCGCCAGTTCGGCACCGAACGGCCGGGCGATCAGGGTCCAGATGAACGCGAACAGCAGCCCCATGGGACCGGCCAGGTTGGAGTTGGCGAAACTGAGGAAATCCGCGTCGTAAGCGCCTTGAATACTGATAAAGGACGAGGTGTTGACCAGGGTCAGCAGCATGCCCAGGTAAAACTGCGGTTTGACGGTCAGGGTGCCGACGCAAATAAACGGCACGGCGAACGCCAGCACTAGCATCGGAAAGTCATGCAGGTTGGGCAGCACCAGAAACAGATAAAGGCTGGCGAACACCACCGACATCGCCGTCCAGAAAAAGAACCGGTAAATCTGCGGCGCCGGGTCGTCCATCGAGGCGAAGAAGCTACACGCCACCGCCGCCAGGATCACGGCGCTGCCGCCATCGGTCCAGCCGAGCAGAATCCACAACACCGAGGCCACGATAATCGCGGTGACGGTGGAAGCCGCGGAATAAAACATCAGGCCGCGATCCAGAAACGGGGACAGCCGCCCCAGCCGCCAGTGCCGATACACCGCGCGCCAGCTGTCCTGGCTTTCGCACTGGATGGCGTATTGCAGGCTGCGGCAGTCCTGCCA
>NZ_AKJL01000273.1 GCF_000282355.1 Pseudomonas sp. GM49 | reverse complement strand
CCTTCTTGAACTTCCAGCGCGCATCGCTCGGGGTTTCGCCCAGGTAAATGCAACTGTGATTGAGCAAGTCATGGGGGTGAGTCGGCGTACCGTGCTCGGCCAGATACTGCGGAGTGGCGCAGAGCAAATGATCGATGGTCAGCAACCGCCGTCCCACCAGCCCCGCAGGCGGCCGGTCGGTGATGCGAATCGCCAGGTCGACGTGATCGTCGATCAGATCGACCTGGCGGTCCTCAAGCAACAGCTCCACATCCACCTTGGGATAACGGCGCAAAAACTCCGGCATATGCGGGTGAATGACAATTCGGCCTACTGCTTTCGGCACGCTGATACGCACCAGCCCCTCGGGCTCATCCGTGAACTGACCACTGACTTCCATCACTGTCCGGGCGGCATTGACCATTTCCTGGCAGCGCTTGAACACCTCCTCGCCACCGTCACTCAGGCGCAACTTGCGCGTGGTTCGTTGCAGCAAGCGGGTGGCGAGCGCCTTCTCCAGACGCGAAATGCTGCGACTGACCGCCGAGGGCGAAGAACCCAACTGACGAGCCGCCTCGGAGAAACTGCCCATCTCGACAACCTTGACGAAAATCGCCATTTCACCCAGCAGCGGCAGCAGAAGATTTATGCTCACAGCGCAACAGTCCTTTGATGTTTGGCCTGATTATCACGTATTTACAGGTTTCCTATAATAAAAAACAGAAATTCAATTCGAGCCTGAAATATGACGCTGCGCCTTTTTTTCCATAGTGATGAGCTCAAGGCCAACGTGGAAGTCCTGGAATGCACACCCCACGAAAACGAGTTTGCCGTGGTCTTGCGAGCGACCCTGTTCCACCCTCAAGGCGGCGGACAGCCTTCTGACACTGGCTGGATCGGCGAAAGCCAGGTGCTGCGCGTGATACAGGATCCCGAGCGGATCATTCATTTTGTCGACCGACCGGTAAAAACCGGCATGACGCAAATCCGCGTCGACGAGCAGTGCCGGTTGTTCAACACGCGCATGCATTCGGCCGGTCATTTGATCGGCCACTTTGTACAAGCCATGGGCTGGATGCCGATCAAGGCGCATCACTGGCCGGGTGAAGGCCGTGTGCAATTCAAGCCGGGTAATTGCGCACAGGACGTTGAGGCCCAGACCATTGAGCATGGCATCGGGCAGTGGATCACCCACGACCTGCCGCGCCTGACCTCGCTGCGCGAAGGCGTCCGGGAAATCGGCTTCGGTGAACTGCCCGCCTACGGTTGTGGCGGCACCCACGTACGTAGCCTGAAAGAATTGGGCGCGGTCACGATCAACACCCTTTCGCAAAAGAAAGGCACGCTGTCCGTCCACTACCTGGTCGACTGAACACAGGGCGTTGGTGAGACGCCTGATTTTATCGATGCAGCATTGCCCGGAACGCAAAAGGCCCGCTCAGTCAGACTGGCGGGCCTTTTTTTGCCTCGCCCCCCCCCCCCC
>NZ_AKJL01000272.1 GCF_000282355.1 Pseudomonas sp. GM49 | reverse complement strand
GGCGGCGATTGAACAACAACAGCGCGGCTGCCGCGACCGCCAGTACGCCACCAATCTGTAACAGTGTCTTGTACGGCCGCAAGGCCGAACGCGCAGCGTCGGTGACTTGAGTCACGTAGCGTTTGTCGGCGTTCTCGAAGTCGGGATACGGGCATTGGTGGCCGAAATCGGCGGCCCATTCCACGTAAGGCCCTTCTTTGACATAGCGCTGATAAATCGCACTTTGCTCCTCAAGGCTGCTGTTCCACCCCGACGCTTCGCACAGCACCGCTGCGAACGCCTGGCTGGTGTGAGGCAAGTTATCCGCGGCCTTGCTCGCCAACGCCGTGGCCACGAAGCGATAGTGGTAACGCCGATCTGGCTGGGCAGCACTGGCCTGCTGGCGCTTCACTTCATCCTCGGCCACCAATGGACCGACTTTGAGTTCGGCGTTTTCGAGAACGAAGTTACCGCCGAACGTGGCGTAATCCGGCGCCGTTTCATAGCCCAGAATGTCCATGCCCCACTCGCGTGCCGTCCAGGCCGCATTGAACAGCGCAGCGGCGCGACGGGTCGGCCACCAGGCTGAATCAGCCGCCAGACGTTGCTCGCCATACAACCTGGCCTTGTGCCGCAAGCCGTCATTGTCGAAGTACACCAGCGCTTGCTCGTAATGCCCCTCGCGCAACAAACGCCGCCCCAGCAGATTGCGCAGGCTCGCCGCCACCGGCAAGGGCACGTAATTGTCGCGTTCCTGCTGGCTGAGCGGCGGCGGAGCGGGCACTTGTGTGTCGACGTAGTGCTTAAGTTCTTCGAGGGTCAACACGCGCTCGGCGACGGTGGCGGCGTCGAACCAGTAAATGCCTTTGCTGCGATACAGCTGATCGAAGGCCTGCAGGTAGTCCCCGCGTTGCAAGGCCAGGATCGCACTTTCACCCTCGACCCGGCATTTGGGCTGAAGTGTTTCGTAATCGAAGTCCGGGGTCCGTCGCTCGCCCCAGGATTCATTCTGCGGGAAGGCCTGGGCTGCTTTGGCATAGGCTGCGGCGGCCGCGTTTTTATCGCCCTCGCGCACCGCCAGTTTTGCCCGCAGCCACCAGGCCAACCCGCCATCGCCGGCATGCTCAAGGAAAGCCTTGGCGCTGGCGTAATCGCCCTGTTGATAATTCATCGCCGCGAGGCGGTCGGCGTTTTCAAGACTGCCGCGAGTGCTGTTTTGCAGCAGCTTGATCATTTTCTGTTCGTTGGGTGGTTGATCGCCGAAGGACCAGCCCAACCGGCTGATCAGCGATGCAGTCACCAACTGCTGCACGGGCTGGCCCTTGAGCAATTCGGCCACTTGATCCTCCGGCAGCGCCATCAAGTCTGCCATCAACAGCTTCAGCGATTCGTAGCCCACCGTGGAGCCGTGCAGATTTTGCGTGGCGTACAGCTCGATGGCGCGGTTCCAGTCGCCAGCGGTGCGCACCACCCGGGCTTCTTCGCCGAGGCTGGCGACACCCAGTTCCAGCGGATCGCTGAAGCCGTCGATGCTCAATTGCCGGGTTTGCTCGAAGGCTTTGCGGGATTGTTCGAGCAGATCCGGCGCCGCATCGGCTTCGGCACTCATGGCGAACAACGCGCGCCCCAGCGAGTAAGCCGCCCAGGTGCTGCGCGAGGCCCGTTGCTCGGCGGGCAACGCCAGCACTTTCTTGAAATACCCGGCGGCCAAGGCAGGATCACCCGTACCAAATGCCACGGCGCCCGCCAGGTACAACCTGAGCTCCGGCGGCAGTTGCGCTCCTTCGGTTTCAACCTGATGGGCATCGGTCAGGCTGCGCAGGTGTTTCACCAACACTTGTTGCTCAGCGGACAGTCCGGCCTGCTCGGCCTGATCCCGTTGCGCTACAAGGTCAGGTTCATCGCTGTAGTTGGCGCCAGCGGTGACGTTCTTCAAGCCGTTGATGGCGTGGCCGAGACGGCTGATTTCAAAGCTGAAGTTGCCTTCGGGCAGTTCCGCCAGCGACTGGCCACGGTTGTCCAGCAAGCGCATGGGGAAGTCCGGGCCGCAGGCCAGCGCCGAGCCCAGCGGCAGGCTGAGGCTCAGGCAAAGCAAATGACGCGGCCAGTTACGGGTGAACATTCGAACCTCCTTGATCAATGTGTGCGCAGCGAGCCCAACCAATGGCACGCTGTCCGCCGGCCGGTATTCGGCCATCGCGCAGGCGGGTGAAGGTAAGCAGATCCGGACGCTGTTGCAACGCGTAACCGGCCAAGGCATCGGCCCCTTCACAGCAGCTGACCGCGAGTGTCAGGCGTTCGGGCCAGGCGCTGTCGAGGTTGCCCTGGTTGCTGAGGCCGATGTCATAGAGGCCATTGTCGGCCGAGAGTTGCAGCGTCAACTGACTGTCGAGGACATCGGCACGCGCCACGGCGCGCAAGGTGGTCAAACTCCAGGCCCGACGGTCGTTTGCCAATGGCAGGCGAAACCAGATCAGGCCCGCCAGATGTTCGGGTGGATCGGCACGTAACTCGCTACCGAGGGTGCGCAACGACAGCGGATCGGCGAGTAATTCCCGGCGCAGGCCTTCGCGCTCCAGCGTCACTTCGCTTTCCACAACCGGTGCGCCGTCCACCGACGGCAGCAGTGCCACGCCATAGGCCGGTAGCGCCAGATAGAACGGTTTCGTCGTGATACGGCTCCAGGCCTTCGCCCATTGCCAGGCCTGATCGGCATCAAACAAACCGCGACGCGGATCGCTCACCGCGTGCACCTGCAGCACGCTGCTATCGACTGTGGATAACAGCGCCGGCAGTTCGCGACTGTCGAGCCAGGACGGCAATGCGGTGATGCTCAGGGGCAGCGAAGTCGGCAACGCTACGCGCAATTGCGCCAGAAACCGGCGATACGCCGGTAGCCGGGCGTTACCGGCGTCGTGGTCGATTTCCACGCCAACAAGGTTCAAGCCTTGTTCCTGCCAATCGCTGATTACCTGGCGGATCTGCGCTGTGACCTCCTCCTGATCGAGTGCCTTGAGCTGCCCATCCAGGCGCACCACCGCAATCACCGGCCGCCCATCGCGCCTGAGCAATACCGGATCAATTCGGGCCCGGCTCCAGCCGGCATTGGGGAAGGCCTGCAAGGCCAGCACCCGCAACGTCGAAAAATCGGCGCGGCTGTCCCTGAGGGCGGCGGCGTGGGCCTGCGTCCACTGCCGCTGCCAGATGTAGAGTTGCTGATCCAGCGGCGGTGCGTCGTGCCTTTCGCATCCGGCGGTCAGCACCAGCGCCAGCAGCAAGGCGATCGAGCGAGTGAAAAAAACCATTGAAACGCCTGTCCCTGAAATGCAGAAAGGGCCGCGTTAAGCGTTTGCACACCGCAAACCTTGTGGGAGCGGGCTTGACCGAATGGCATTAGCCTATGCGGCCCTTTTTCGTTCTGCCCCTACCCTACTCAGCCATCGACCGACGGGCAATGTTCGCCTGCAATGTTCCTTCAGATATCCAGCACCAACGGCTGCGCCCCCTGCGCCGGAATCGCACAGCAAATCAGTACGTGTCCGTCATCCGGCACCTCGGCTGGCGGCAGTGGGTAATGCACCTGACCGCTGACCAGCCGCGTCTTGCAGGTGCCGCAGGAGCCACCGCGACAACTGAATTCCGGACGCAGGCCCCGGCTTTCCGCCAACTCCAGCAAACTGCCGCCCTCCGGTTGCCAGCGAGCCTCCTTGGCCGAGCGCTGGAACACCACGGGCACGGACGAGGTGGCGGCTGGCGGTTGCTCGATGACCACCGCATCGGGGTCCGGACGCCGGCGCAAGGTCGACGGGCCGAAGGTTTCGGCATGAATCCGCGAATCGCGAATGTCCAGTTCGCGCAGGCCGTCGTACAGCGCCTGGGTAAAACTTCCGGGGCCACAGACGACAAAATCCAGCTGATCGTAATCCTCGACCGTCAGCAGATCCTTGAGCAGCGCGACGTCGATCCGTCCACTGAGGTCGAAGTCCTCTCCTTGCACCGCCTCGGCTTCCGGTTGGCTGAGCAACCGCACCACCCGCACCGCGTCACCGGCGTCTTCGAGCAAGCGATCCAGTTCGCGGCGAAACGGCTGGTCGGCCAGCGTGCGCGAACTCTGGATAAACCACGTTGGGCGGATACGGCGCGTGCGCAATCCCTGGTAAACCACCTCGCGCAGCATCGACAGCAGCGGCGTGATACCCACCCCGGCCGCCAGCAACACCAGTGGCCGACGCTCATGGGGCGCCACGGTGAAATGCCCTTGCGGTGCTCGCGCCTCCAACAGGTCGCCAACACGGATCTGCTCATGCAAATGCGTAGACACCCGCCCGTCTCGCTTCACGCTGATGCGGAAAAAATCATCGGACGGAGCGCTCGATAAACTGTACGTGCGGATATGTACATCGCCGTCAATGTTGAAGCGCAGGGGCAAATGCTGCCCGGCCTGGAACAGTGGCAAGCCGGCCCCATCGGCGGGCTCCAGGTAAATCGAGCGGATGCTGTGGCTTTGCGCTTCAATCCGCGTCACCCGCAACGGCCGCCATTGATCGCCCAGGGCTTTGGCCTGCAAACGCGCCGTGGCCTGCTCCCAGGTGCCGGTGAGCAAACTGGTGGGTGATACGCCGTCGAAACGCCAGCGCAATGCCAGGGCGGCGGGGCGACGTACGACTTGCTCGACATCGATTGTCCACAGACGCTCAGCCCCCTGGAACGCCTCGACCTGCGGGCCCTCCAGAATGATTTCGGTGCGCCCGCTGAGCTGCAGCACATCACCGGTATTGAAATCGATGAATAACAACCCGGCCCGGGGATTGAGCAACAGGTTGCCCAAGGTATTGAAATGCAGGTTGCCGGCGAAATCCGGAATGGTCAGGCGATTGCCTTCCACCTGTACGAAACCGCTCTGACCGCCACGGTGCGATACATCCACCGAGCGCTCGCCGTCGACATCCACATAACTGGCAACGAAGAACGTGTCCGCCTCGGCAATCATGGCTTTGGCCGCATCATCCAGCCCGCTGAAATGCTGAGCGACACGCGTCGAGGGGTCGGCCAGCGGCACCGAGTGAAACTGGCGCAACTGAATGTACTGCGGGCAATTGCCAAAGGACTGATCCACCGTCACCGCAAAACCGCCCGTGGTCATGGCGCGGACATGCCCGTTGATGCGGTTGCGACGACGGGTGTGCAACTCGATGCCCAACAGGCCGATGGCCGCGCCGTCGCTCAACTGCGCGGGATCATCAAAGGTCGGCAGGCTGCGAAATTGCAGCAGGCCAGGTTCTGGCGAGTGTGCGAAACCGGGCTGGCCTTCAAGGATACTGGCCCAGGGATGACCGTCGGCATCCACCGCTCCGTACAGCATGAAGGGCAATTGCTGATAGAACGTGCGGTGCTGGTCCGGCATCTCGCTGCGGATCACCTTACGACCGAAGACTTCCATTCGTTCGGCAACGCCTACATGCGCCTGCAATTGTTTCTCGCCGGCATGCCAGGGTGAACGGTCCATATGGCTTCTCCCCTGCGCCAGTGGCGCAGAACGGGGCGGCCCGGCAACTCCGGGCCGCCAGCATCAGGCAGTTTTTTGCAGACCGGCGACGGTGCGCGGCATGCCGACAAAACCCGGTAAGGCTTCGATGCGAACCAGCCAGGCGCGAATATTGGCGTACTCGTCCAGCGACACATTGCCCTCGGGCGCGTGGGCGATGTAGCTGTAGGCGGCGACGTCGGCCACCGTCGGCTCGTTGCCAGCCAGATACGGCGTATTGGCCAGTTCGTGATCGATCACTTTGAGCACGGTGTGGGCGTAGGCAATCACTTCTTCAGCGTTATAAGGCGCGCCAAACACGGTGATCAATCGTGCCCGGGCAGGGCCGAAGGCAATCGGACCGGCAGCCACCGATAACCAGCGCTGGACCTTGGCGGCCTCCACCGGATCAGTCGGCAGCCAGCGACCGTTGCCGTACTTTTGCGCCAGATAAACCAGAATCGCGTTGGAATCGGCCAACACCACGCCCTGGTCATCAATCACCGGCACCTGACCGAATGCATTGAGCGCAAGGAACGCCGGTTTCTTGTGTTCGCCCTTGGCGAGGTCAACGAAGATCAATTCGGTCGGCAATTGCAGCAGGGACAGCATCAACTCCACACGATGGGCGTGGCCGGAACGTGGGAAGTTGTAGAGTTTGATCGCTTGCATGGTCGACACCTCGGGTCAGTGGTGCTGTTCAGGAGAGAGCAGCGCCGATGGGGCGTATCTTCCACTCACATCCAAAACAACAGAATCACCAGCAAACGCAATCCATTATTTCATTGGATGAAATAACTCAGTGGTTGAGCGCCGGATGCTCGCGCAGTGTCTTTACCGCGAAATCCACAAAACTGCGCACCCGGGCCGGCGCTTTGCGTCCACCCTGATAGAGCACATGGATGGGCAATGGCGGCAGTTCGAAGTCGGCCAGAATGATTTCCAGCTCACCGGCGGCCACCTTGCTCGCCACTTGATATGACAGTACCCGCGTGAATCCCAACCCCAAACTGGCTGCCGTGATGGCCGCCTGATTCGCCGTCACCACCAGCCGCGGTTCAGCCCGGACACTCAAGGTTTCGCCGTCTTCAATGAATGGCCAACTCCTGAGTTGGCCAATGGCCGATGTCGCAATGATCGGCGCCTGGGCCAGTTCCTGTGGATGCCTGGGCCGACCATGGCTGGCCAGAAACTGTGGCGATGCGCAGATCACCCGCCGCACCTCGCCCACGCGGATCGCATGCTGATTGCTGTCAGGGAGTTCGCCGATGCGGATGGCCACATCGACGCCCTCCTCGACCACGCTCACCACCCGGTCCACCAGCATCGCGTTGATGCAGACCTCGGGGAACTGCGTCAGGTAGTTCACCATCAACGGCGTGACAAACAGCTCTCCAAACAAAACCGGTGCGGTGATGGTCAGCTGCCCACGGGGATGGATATGGCTACCCGCTGCCGAGTCCTCCGCTTCCTGCACCTCGGCGAGAATTCTCCGACAGTCCTCCAGATATCGCTGACCGGCCTCACTCAAATACACGCTGCGCGTCGTACGTGTGAGCAATTGCGTGCCAATACGCTTCTCCAGCGCTGCGACCGCTCGGGTGACGCTGGCCGCCGACAGGCCCAAACGCCGCGCCGCCGCCGAAAAACCCTGGTCCTGGGCGACGGCTGCGAAGACCTGCATTTCCTGGAAGCGGTCCATGGGCATGTCCTCATTTCAGATAGATAAATCGCAACCGAAGGCCGGAATGTTAAGCGCAAGAGTTCAACAACATAGTTGAGCGTCCGACCATCAAGTAAATCAATGGGCTACTGCACTCTAGCGCCTGCGCAGTAAAAACCAGGCGTGTCACACACCTCAAAAAACGGACCGCGGATTATTGATAATTATTGAGGATTATTATCTTGCGACGAGTGCAACTGTTCGCAATTATCCGGACCAGCCTGCTGCAACGGTTAATACCTGACAGGAAAAACGAGCCATTGGCACTGCGTCAAACCGATCTCCAGGTAAAGGCTCATCAGCGGGCGCCATCAACTGCAGCACGATTCCGGTCTGCCTGAACAGGCGGAATATACGACTGCTCCTATACTACAAGCCACCCTGTTGCCTATTGAGTTTTGATAGGTACCTCGTTGAAATTTTCCCGACTTGAAGTAAAGCGTTATTGGGTTGTTAACGCTTGGACGGCTGTCCGTCGATCCTGTTTCAGGATTCACGTAGTGGGGAAGAGTTGAACTTCAACTGGCTGGCCAACCTGTGTGACACAGCAAGGAGTTCGAAAATGTTGCGCACTAACATTTCCGCTAGGGCACTGTCCGGTGGTTTGCTCGATGTACTCATTCGCGCCGGGCTCATTACGGTGCTGGTACTGTTCTGCTTCCAGATCTTTCACCCCTTCCTCAACCTCATGCTCTGGGCACTGATTCTGGCCATCACCCTGTATCCACTGCATGCGCTCATCAAGCGCAAGCTGGTCAACAAGGACGGTCATGCCGCCACCCTGATCGTGGTGGTCGCCCTGGCCTTGCTGATGGTACCGATCTACCTGCTGGGCACCTCGATCAGTGAGTCGATCCAGGGCACCCTGGCTATCCTCAAGTCCGATTCGCTGCAGATTCCGCTACCCAGCGAAAAAATCGCGTCCCTGCCGCTTATTGGCCAGCCGCTCTATGACTACTGGATGCAGGCCGCCACCAACATGAGCAGCGTGTTCATGAAGCTGATGCCCTATATCAAGTCCATCGGCCTGACCTTGCTGGGCAAAATGGCCGACGTTGGTGTGGGTTTTCTGTTGTTCATCGGCGCCCTGATCATTGCCGGCGTGTTCATGGCCTATGGCGAAAACGGTGAAAGAAGCGCCCTGGCCATCACCTCGCGCCTTTCCGGACCGGAACGTGGCCCACGCATTACCGAGCTGTGCACTGCCACCATCCGTGCAGTCGCCCAGGGCGTGGTGGGCATCGCGTTCATTCAGATGTTGCTGGTAGGCGTGGGCTTCGTACTCATGGGCGTCCCCGGTGCCGGGCTGCTGGCGATGGTTGCGCTGTTGATGGGGATCATGCAATTACCGGTGCTGCTGGTGACCCTTCCGGTAATCGCCTATGTCTTCGCCACCGATGGCACCACCTTGGGCACCATCGTGTTTGGCATCTACAGCCTGATTGCCGGGATGGCCGACAACGTCCTCAAGCCATTGATGCTGGGTCGTGGCGTCGATGTCCCGATGCCGGTGATTCTGATTGGCGCTCTGGGCGGCATGGTGAGCGGCGGCTTCATCGGTTTGTTCATCGGGCCGGTAGCGCTGGCGGTGGGTTACCAACTGTTCTGGCAATGGGTCCAGGACCAACCGTCGGCCGAGGTACTGAACGAGACTCCCCAGATCGACGCGGTGAACGAGACACCGAAAGTAGAGGCAATGAACGATCAGCGTCCCCTCTGAGGAGTTTGCGCTTGATGCCATGCCCTGCTCGCATCAGCCGGCTGCTGCTCTGCGGCACCGTCGTTCTGGGTGGCTGCGTGCAACTGGGCCCGGATTTCCAGTCACCGGCCCAGCCCTGGGTCGAACACTGGAACAGCCCGGCCCTGGAAATCGCCGGGCAAAAACGGGCGCAACCGGACAGCCGTCAATGGTGGCGCGTGTTCGACGACCCGGTGCTGGACCACTTGATCGCCGAAGCCGATGCCCACAACGCCGACCTGCTGGTTGCTGGCCTGCGGGTCATGGAATCCCGCGCGCAATTGGGTATCGCCCTGAGTGGACGCTACCCGCAATTGCAGCAGGCCAGCGCCGACAGCCTCTACCTGAACCGTCGACAATCGGGCGGTACTAACCCTCAGGACACGCATTTCTGGCAATACAGCGCCGGTTTCGATATTGGTTGGGAGCTGGATTTTTGGGGGCGTTTCAGCCGTGCCATCGAGTCAGCCGACGCGTCCTGGTTTGCCACCCAGGCCAACTATGAAAATGCCCTGGTGCTGTTGCACGCGCAGCTGGCGCAAACCTACTACGCCTTGCGCACCGCCGAGGCGCGCCTACACATCGCCCGCAGTAACGCCGCATTGCAAAAACGCAGCTTCGAGATCACCGAGCGCCTGTTCAAAAGCGGGGCTGAAGCCGAACTCGATCTGCAACAAGCCAAGACCCAGTACCTGGGCACCCTCAGTACCATCCCGGATTTCGAAAGCCAGGTGGCGAGCTTGCGCAATGCGTTGTCCACTCTGATCGGCCAGCCACCCGGCACGATCCCTGACCTTGATCGCTACACCGGGGTGGTGCCACTGCTCGATACTGCGGTCTTGCAGGATGTGCCTGCCAACCTGCTGGTGCGGCGCCCCGATGTTCGCGCTGCCGAGCTGCAAGTGGCGGCGCAGTCGGCGTTGATCGGTGTGGCCGAGACCGACCTGTACCCCTCCATCAGTCTGCTGGGCAGCATCGTCTGGTCTGCCAGCTCGCTCAACGGTGCATCCAATACCCTCGACCTGGTGGCCGGCCCCAGTCTGCGCTGGGACATCTTCGACCATGGCCGGATCACCAACAACGTCCGCGTGCAGGATGCCCGCTTGCAGCAGTTGATCGTTATCTACCAGGACAGCGTGCGTCAGGCCGCGCGCGAGGCCGACGATGCCGCAACCGGTTTGATCAAGGCGCTGGAGCGCGACCAGATCCTCAGCGAAGCATCGGTGGCCGCCGAACGTTCGGTGACCCTGGCCAATGCCCAATACCGCGAAGGCTATTCGGATTTCCAGCGCGTGCTGGATGCCCAGCGCGCCCTGTTTGCCCAGCAGGATATCTACCTGGTCAACCGTGGCACCGCCGTCAACAGCCTGATTGCCCTGTACAAGGCCCTGGGCGGTGGCTGGTACAGCGACCAGCCGATGATCGACCCGGCCACCCGCCAACAAATGCAACAACGGACCGATTGGGGCGATCTGCTCGACGAACCGAAGGAAAGTGCCCATGACTGACAGCCAACAACCGGTCGAGAACACCTCGGTACCCGCCGACCCGGCCAGAAAAGCGATCAACTGGGTGGTGTTGCTGATCATCCTGAGCCTGATCTGGTACCTGTTGGCCGACCGCTACACGCCCTACACGCAACAGGCACGGGTGCAGGCCTTCATTGTGCCGGTGGCGGCAGAGGTATCGGGCCGGGTGACCAAGGTGCATGTACGCAATAACCAGGACGTCAAGGCCGGCGAATTGCTGTTTGAAGTCAATCCAGAGCAGTACCAGATTGCCGTCGATCGCGCCCGTGCCGACCTTGAGTCGACCCGTCGCCAGGTGGGCGCCAACACCGCCGGCGTCGACTCCAAGCAAGCGTCCCTGCGCGCGTCCCAGGCCAACGAGCTCAAGGCACGCCAGGACATCCAGCGGCTTGAACGCCTGTACCGCGAAGACCCGGGCACCATCTCCCTGCGACGCCTGGAGATATCCCGCGCCACCCTGGAAGAGTCCATCAGCCAGGTCGCTGCGGCCAAGGCCGAAGTGCAACGGGCACGGGAACAACAGGGCGGTAATGAAGAAGACAATGCCCAGATGCTCAGCGCCGCCAGCAACCTTGAAAAAGCCGAGCTGGACTTGAGCAATACGAAGGTCCACGCTCGCTCGGCCGGCCTGATCACCGATCTGCGCACCGATGTCGGCCAGTTCGCCAGCGCCGGTGCTCCGGTGATGACTCTGATCGCCATCCACGATGTCTGGATCAGCGCCGACATGACCGAAAACAACCTGGGAAGCGTCCAGCCCGGGACGCCGGTGTCCATCGTTCTCGACGCCCTGCCAGGGAAAATTTTCAAAGGCCATGTGCGCAGCGTCGGCTACGGCGTTGATATCGGCCAGACCACCCAGCCGGGCAGCCTGCCGAAAGTGGAGAACAGCCGCGATTGGCTACGCCCTGCCCAGCGCTTTCCGGTCATCATCGAGTTCGAGCCCGGTGAGTTGACCAGCCCACAAGGTATCCGGTCCGGCGGGCAAGCCGAAGTCATGGCGTTCCCGAGTGAAGGTAACCCGCTGAATATTCTGGGTCGCCTGTTCCTGCGTCTGATGAGCTGGATGTCCTATGCGTATTGAGCGCCCGGCCCGAGTTCAGCGCGCCCTGCGCCTGGGCTTCGGCACGGCGCTGTGCCTGGCGGCGAGCTTCGGTCTGGCCCTGCCCATCCCGTTCCTCGCGCCGATGCTGGCGCTGATGATGCTGGCGGCAATGAACCGACCGTTGCCGTTCAAGGCCAGCCTGGGTCTGATCCTGATCCTGATGTTGACCACCGGGACCGGCCTGCTGCTCATTCCTCTGCTGCGTTACTACCCGCTTAGTGGCGTGTTGCTGGTCGGGCTGTGCCTGTTCATGGCGTTTGGTTACGGCCTGCGCGGCGGCAACCCGTTGGTGGCGACGTTCCTGGTGGTGGGCCTGACCTTGATCAGTGCGGCCGGAACTGCTGAATTCGCCCTGGCACTGGAGGTGATCGTGGCCCTGGTCAAGGGACTGTTCCTGGCCGTCACGACGCTGACCATCAGCCATTGGCTGTTTCCCGACCCCGCCAGCGCCCCCGCAGCAAAACCCGGCCCGAGTCTTTCTCCCACCGAAAGCGGTTGGCTGGCCCTACGGGCCACGCTGGTGGTGCTGCCGACTTTCCTGCTGGCCATGGTCGACCCGGCCAGCTACCTGCCGATCATCATGAAAGCCGTCAGCCTCGGCCAACAAAGCTGCGCGACCAGCGCCCGCACCGCCGGCCAGGAATTGCTCGGCTCAACCCTGCTCGGCGGCCTGATGGCGATCCTTTTCTGGTGCGCGTTGAGCCTGTTCGTCAACCTGTGGATGTTCTTTCTGTGGATGTTGCTGTTCGGCCTGCTGGTGGCCAGAAAACTCTACGGCCTGGCCATGACCCGACAACCACCGAGTTTCTGGCTCAACAGCCTGGCGACCCTGATCATTCTGCTCGGCCAATCGGTACAGGACAGCGCAGCGGGCAAGGACGTCTACACCGCCTTCGCCATACGCATGGGGCTGTTCATACTGGTGACCTTGTACGCTTGCGTCATGGTCCATTTGCTCGACACACGGCGGCAACGTCGAATTCAGTCCACCTAGAAACAGAAAAACCCCCTGAAAAGGGGGTTTTTCATTGTGGATAACTTATTCCACGGTGACCGACTTCGCCAGGTTGCGCGGCTGGTCAACGTCGGTGCCTTTGAGTACGGCGACGTAGTACGACAGCAACTGCAGCGGGATGGTGTAGAGGATCGGCGACAAAATGTCGTGGATGTGCGGCATGTGCACCACGTGAGTGCCTTCACCGTTGGTCATGCCGGCCTTCTCGTCAGCGAAGACGATCAACTGGCCACCACGAGCGCGGACTTCCTGAAGGTTGGACTTCAGCTTCTCCAGCAGCTCGTTGTTCGGCGCCACGGTCACCACTGGCATGTCGTTATCCACAAGCGCCAACGGGCCATGTTTGAGCTCGCCGGCCGGATAGGCTTCAGCGTGGATGTAGGAGATTTCCTTGAGCTTGAGTGCCCCTTCCATCGCCACCGGGAATTGCGCGCCACGGCCGAGGAACAGCGTGTGGTGTTTCTCGGCGAACAGCTCGGAGATTTTTTCCACGGTGCCGTCCATGGCCAGCGCCTCGCCCAGACGGGTTGGCAAACGACGCAGTTCTTCGACCAGCGTCGCTTCGACGCCTTTGGCCAAAGTGCCACGAACCTGGCCCAGGGAAAGCGTCAGCAACAACAGGCCAACCAATTGCGTGGTGAACGCTTTGGTCGAAGCCACACCGATTTCGCGACCGGCCTGGGTCAACAGGGTCAGATCGGATTCACGCACCAGCGAGCTGATGCCGACGTTGCAGATCGCCAGGCTGGCGAGGAAGCCCAGTTCCTTGGCATTGCGCAGCGCGGCCAGGGTGTCGGCGGTCTCACCAGACTGGGAAATGGTCACGAACAAGGTGTCCGGCTGCACCACCACTTTGCGGTAGCGGAACTCGCTGGCGACTTCGACCTGGCAAGGAATGCCGGCCAGCTCTTCGAGCCAGTAACGCGCGACCATACCGGCGTGGTAGCTGGTGCCGCACGCGACGATCTGTACGTTACGCACTTTGGCGAACAGTTCGGCAGCCTGTGGGCCGAACGCCTGTACCAGTACCTGGTTCTGGCTCAGGCGACCTTCCAGGGTGCGCTGCACCACGGACGGTTGCTCGTGGATTTCCTTGAGCATGAAGTGACGGAACTCGCCCTTTTCAGCGGCTTCGGCACCGTCGCGGTATTGCACGGTCTCGCGCTCGACAGCCTGGCCGTCAACGTCCCAGATCTGCACGCTGTCGCGGCGGATTTCAGCGATATCGCCTTCTTCCAGATACATGAAACGGTCGGTGACCTGACGCAGGGCCAACTGGTCGGATGCCAGGAAGTTTTCCCCAAGGCCCAGGCCGATCACCAGCGGGCTGCCGCTGCGGGCCGCCACCAGGCGATCCGGTTGCTGCGCACTGATCACTGCCAGGCCGTACGCACCGTGCAACTCTTTGACGGTCGCCTTGAGGGCCACGGTCAGATCGCGCAGATCCTTGAGTTTGTGGTTCAGCAGGTGGGAGATGACTTCAGTGTCGGTGTCCGAGGTGAACACATAGCCCAAGGCTTTGAGTTGTTCACGCAGGGCTTCGTGGTTTTCGATGATGCCGTTGTGCACCACCGCCAGGTCACCGGAGAAATGCGGGTGAGCATTGCGCTCGCACGGTGCACCGTGGGTGGCCCAGCGCGTGTGGGCAATGCCCAGGCGACCGACCAGCGGCTCGGCGGCCAACGCCTGCTCCAGCTCACTGACCTTGCCCGGACGACGCAGGCGCTCAAGTTTTTCATCGTTGGTGTAGACCGCCACGCCAGCGCTGTCATACCCACGGTATTCGAGACGTTTCAGGCCTTCGACGAGGATGGCGGTGATGTTACGTTCTGCGACTGCGCCGACAATTCCACACATGCTATTTCTCCTGACTGACAGCCGCGCAAATCAAAGTGATGCCGCGGGCCTGAATCTGATCGCGAGCCTCAAGCGGCAGGCGTTCATCGGTAATAAGGGTATGGACACTGCTCCATGGCAGCTCCAGATTGGGAATCTTGCGGCCGATCTTGTCGGCCTCCACCATCACGACCACTTCGCGGGCGACATCGGCCATGACCCGGCTCAGTCCAAGCAGTTCGTTGAAGGTGGTTGTACCGCGAACCAGATCGATGCCGTCGGCCCCGATAAACAACTGGTCGAAGTCGTAGGAGCGTAGTACCTGCTCGGCGACCTGCCCCTGAAAGGACTCGGAATGCGGGTCCCAGGTACCACCGGTCATCAACAGCACCGGTTCGTGCTCAAGTTCGCTCAGGGCATTGGCGACATGCAGCGAGTTGGTCATCACCACCAGGCCGGGTTGTTGGCCGAGTTCCGGGATCATGGAGGCGGTGGTACTGCCACTGTCGATAATGATGCGCGCATGCTCGCGAATCCGCGCGACGGCGGCACGGGCGATGGCTTGTTTGTATTTGGAAACCGGCTGACCAAGGTCCGCGACCAGTTCCTGAGGCATGGTGATCGCCCCGCCGTAACGACGCAGCAAAAGGCCATTGCTTTCAAGTGCCGCCAGATCCTTGCGAATCGTAACTTCAGACGTTTCGAAGCGCTTGGCCAACTCATCCACACTGACTTCGCCCTGCTCATTGAGCAAGGCGAGGATGTTGTGACGACGTTGAGGTGTGTTGCGCTTCGACATGAGCTGGTAAGTTTCGATTCGAAAGATAGCGGAAGCAATCAAAACCTATCGGCGAAACTTCGTCAAGCGCCATGCGACAAAAAGAGCTGTGGATAACTTGTAGGAGCGAGCTTGCTCGCGAGAAATAAGCGAGCTACGCATTTTTCCAGAAAGAATGCGTCATCGTTCACGTCCATCGCGAGCAAGCTCGCTCCTACAAGGGAGTTGTGGATAACTCAGCCTTTCTTGATCTTCTCCGGCCGCTTCCAGCCGTCGATGTTCTTCTGACGAGCACGGCCGATGGCCAGCTGGGATTTATCCACAGTCGAAGTAATGGTCGAACCAGCCGCCGTGGTCGCACCGGCGAGGATATCCACAGGCGCCACCAACGAGTTGTTGGAACCAATGAACACATCTTCGCCCAACACGGTTTTCCACTTGTTGGCGCCGTCGTAGTTGCAGGTGATGGTGCCGGCACCAATGTTGGTGCGCGCCCCGACTTCGGCATCGCCCAGGTAAGTCAGGTGACCGGCCTTGGCGCCTTCGCCCAAGTGAGCGTTTTTCAACTCGACGAAGTTACCCACATGCGCCCGGGCTTCCAGCACGGTACCTGGACGCAGACGCGCGAACGGGCCGGCGTCGCTGCCTTCACCCAGAATGGCACCTTCGATATGGCTGTTGGCCTTGATGACCACGCCTTTGCGCAGGGTGCTGTCCTTGATCACGCAGTTCGGGCCAATCACCACGTCATCTTCGATGATGACCTTGCCTTCGAGGATCACGTTGATGTCGATCAGCACGTCGCGGCCCACTGTCACGTCTCCGCGCACATCGAATCGTGCCGGGTCGCGCAGCGTCACACCTTGAGCCATCAAACGACGACCGGCGCGCAATTGATAATGCCGTTCCAGTTCGGAAAGCTGTTTGCGGTCATTGGCACCCTGCACTTCCATGGCGTCGTGCGGTTGCTCGGTGGCCACCACCAGACCATCGCTCACTGCCATGGCAATGATGTCGGTCAGGTAGTACTCGCCCTGGGCGTTGTTATTGGAGAGTCGGCTCATCCAGTCGCCAAGACGGGCAAACGGTAGCGCCAGAATGCCGGTATTGCCTTCGGTGATCTTGCGCTCGGCTTCATTGGTATCTTTCTGCTCGACAATAGCCGTGACCTTGCCCTGCACATCACGAACAATGCGGCCGTAACCGGTCGGGTCATCCAGCTCGACGGTCAGCAAGGCCAATTGCTCTGGCCCCACCTGCTTGAGCAGACGTTGCAGGGTATCGACTTCGATCAACGGCACATCGCCATAAAGCACCAGCACGTTGTCGGACTGAATGAACGGCACGGCTTGAGCAACGGCGTGACCGGTACCCAGCTGCTTATCCTGCAGGACGAAGTTCAGATCATCCGCCGCCAGGCGTTCGCGCACGGCATCGGCGCCATGGCCGATCACCACGTGAATGCGCTGTGGATCAAGTTGCCGGGCGCTGTGGATAACATGGCCGAGCATGGAGTTGCCGGCAATCGGGTGCAAAACTTTCGGCAAAGCTGAACGCATACGCGTGCCTTGGCCAGCAGCGAGAATAACGATTTCAAGAGACATGACTGGCTACCAATCCTGGGTGGTCAGCGGCTGCGACCAGGTTGTAAAAATCGGAAAAGAAAAAAGGGTAGCCGAGGCTACCCTTTTTAATCAATCACACAACAAGTGCAGCCTTAGTGGCCGAACTTCTTGCGGATCTGCTGGACGGTGCGCAGCTGAGCTGCAGCCTCGGCCAGACGTGCGGCAGCAGAACCGTAATCGAATTCCGCGCCTCGCTCATGCAAGGCTTTCTCGGCAGCCTTAACGGCTTCCAAAGCTGCGGCTTCGTCCAAGTCGGCAGCACGTTGCACGGTATCGGCAAGAACCTTGACCATGTTCGGCTGAACTTCGAGGAAACCACCGGAGATGTAATACACCTCCTCTTCCCCGCCCTGCTTGACCAGGCGGATCGGACCTGGCTTCAGATTAGTGATCAGCGGCGCGTGACCCAGGGCGATACCAAGATCACCCAGTGCACCGTGCGCAATCACCATCTCGACCAGCCCGGAAAAGATTTCTCCTTCCGCGCTGACGATATCGCAATGGACTGTCATAGCCATCTGATTGCCTCAACCTAAATTAGCGCCCGTTGCCGGGCGCCGGGATTACAGTTTCTTGGCTTTCTCGATCGCTTCTTCGATGCCGCCAACCATGTAGAACGCTTGTTCTGGCAGGTGGTCGTAGTCACCGTTGAGGATGCCTTTGAAGCCAGCAATGGTGTCTTTCAGGGAAACGTATTTACCCGATGCACCGGTGAAGACTTCAGCCACGAAGAACGGCTGCGACAAGAAGCGCTGGATCTTACGAGCACGGTTTACCAACTGTTTGTCGGCTTCCGACAGCTCGTCCATACCCAGGATCGCAATGATGTCCTTCAGTTCTTTGTAACGCTGCAGAACGTACTGAACGCCGCGAGCGGTGTCGTAGTGGTCCTGGCCGATCACGTTCGGGTCCAGCTGGCGCGAAGTCGAGTCGAGTGGATCGACCGCCGGGTAGATACCCAGGGAAGCGATGTCACGGGACAGAACGACGGTAGCGTCCAAGTGGGCGAAGGTGGTCGCTGGCGACGGGTCGGTCAAGTCATCCGCAGGTACGTATACCGCCTGGATCGAAGTGATCGAACCTTCCTTGGTCGAAGTGATACGTTCTTGCAGAACGCCCATCTCTTCAGCCAGGGTCGGCTGGTAACCTACTGCCGAAGGCATACGGCCCAGCAGTGCGGATACTTCAGTACCGGCCAGGGTGTAACGATAGATGTTGTCGACGAACAGCAGAACGTCGTTACCTTCGTCACGGAACTTCTCGGCCATGGTCAGGCCGGTCAGAGCTACGCGCAGACGGTTACCCGGCGGCTCGTTCATCTGACCGTAAACCAGTGCCACTTTGTCCAGAACGTTGGAGTCCTTCATCTCGTGGTAGAAGTCGTTACCCTCACGAGTACGCTCACCCACACCGGCGAACACGGAATAACCGCTGTGCTCGATGGCGATGTTACGGATCAGTTCCATCATGTTTACGGTCTTGCCTACACCGGCACCACCGAACAGACCGACTTTACCGCCTTTGGCGAACGGGCAAACCAGGTCGATAACCTTGATGCCGGTTTCCAGCAGATCGTTGCCGCCTGCTTGTTCAGCGAACGAAGGCGCTGGACGGTGAATGCCCCAACGCTCTTCAGTGGCGATAGGGCCAGCTTCGTCGATCGGGTTGCCCAGAACGTCCATGATCCGGCCCAGAGTCGCTTTACCGACCGGTACGGAGATGGCTGCGCCAGAGTCGGTAACTTCCAGACCGCGCTTCAAGCCTTCGGTGGAACCCATCGCAATGGTACGAACCACGCCGTCGCCCAGCTGCTGCTGAACTTCCAGGGTGGTCCCGGCCGCGCTTTGTACTGTCAGCGCGTTGTAGATGCTCGGTACGCTGTCGCGTGGAAATTCCACGTCGATAACGGCGCCGATGATTTGAACGATACGTCCGCTACTCATAGCTGGATCCTCTGAATATTTGAACCGTTAAACCGCGGCAGCGCCGCCGACGATTTCCGAGATCTCTTGGGTGATCGCAGCCTGACGCGCCTTGTTGTAGACCAGCTGCAAATCGCTGATCAAATCACCGGCGTTGTCGGTAGCGTTCTTCATCGCGATCATCCGCGCAGCTTGTTCAGCCGCGTTGTTCTCGACCACCGCCTGGTAGACCTGCGACTCAACGTAGCGGACCATCAAGCCGTCAAGCAGCTCTTTGGCATCCGGTTCGTAGAGATAGTCCCAGTGGTGCTTGAGTTCCTGATCCGGGGTTGCCACCAGTGGAATCAATTGCTCCACGGTAGGCTGTTGCGTCATGGTGTTGATGAACTTGTTGGATACCACGGACAGGCGGTCAATACGGCCGTCCAGGTAGGCATCCAGCATCACCTTGACGCTGCCGATCAAGTCATTGATCGACGGCTCTTCACCCAGGTGGCTGATAGCTGCTACGACGTTGCCGCCGAAGTTGCGGAAAAAGGCCGCACCCTTGCTACCCACTACACACAGATCGATCTCGACGCCGTTTTCGCGGTTTACCGCCATGTCCTTGACCAAAGCCTTGAACAGGTTGGTGTTCAAGCCACCACACAGACCACGGTCACTGCTCACTACGACATAACCGACGCGCTTTACTTCACGGTCGATCATGAACGGGTGGCGATATTCCGGGTTAGCGTTGGCCAGATGGCCAATAACCTGGCGGATGCGCTCCGCATAAGGACGGCTAGCAGCCATGCGCATTTGTGCCTTGCGCATTTTGCTGACCGCCACTTTTTCCATGGCGCTGGTAATTTTTTGCGTGCTTTTGATGCTCGCAATCTTACTGCGAATCTCTTTTGCGCCTGCCATGTAACACCTATCAGGTTAGCAAGCGGGAGCCTTGCGGCTCCCGCTGCGGCTTACCAGGTTTGGGTGGCCTTGAACTTCTCGATACCGGCTTTCATGCCAGCGTCGATTTCGTCATTGAAGTCACCCTTCACGTTGATCTTCGCCATCAAGTCGGCGTGATCGCGGTTGAAGAAAGCAATCAGCGCTTGTTCGAAGCTGCCGATCTTGGCGATTTCAACGTCAGTCAGGAACCCACGCTCAGCGGCATACAGCGACAGCGCCATGTCGGCGATCGACATTGGTGCGTATTGCTTCTGCTTCATCAGCTCGGTAACGCGCTGACCATGCTCAAGTTGCTTACGGGTCGCTTCGTCCAGGTCAGAAGCGAACTGGGCGAATGCCGCCAGTTCACGGTACTGAGCCAGAGCGGTACGGATACCACCGGACAGCTTCTTGATGATCTTGGTCTGAGCGGCACCACCCACACGGGATACCGAAACACCGGCGTTCACTGCAGGACGGATGCCCGAGTTGAACATGGCCGATTCCAGGAAGATCTGACCGTCGGTGATGGAAATCACGTTGGTCGGAACGAACGCGGAAACGTCGCCAGCCTGGGTTTCGATGATCGGCAGTGCGGTCAGGGAACCGGTTTTGCCGGTCACTGCGCCGTTGGTGAACTTCTCTACGTACTCTTCCGAAACGCGGGATGCGCGCTCCAGCAGACGGGAGTGGAGATAGAACACGTCGCCTGGGTAAGCTTCACGGCCTGGTGGACGGCGCAGCAGCAGGGAAATCTGGCGGTAAGCCACTGCTTGCTTGGACAGATCGTCATAAACGATCAGCGCGTCTTCACCGCGGTCGCGGAAGAATTCACCCATGGTGCAACCGGAGTACGGTGCCAGGAATTGCAGCGCAGGAGATTCCGAAGCACTGGCAGCCACGATGATCGTGTTGGCCAGGGCGCCGTTTTCTTCCAGCTTGCGAACCACGTTGGCGATGGTCGATTGTTTCTGACCGATCGCTACGTAGACGCAGTAAATGCCGCTGTTTTTCTGGTTGATGATCGCGTCGATCGCCAGAGCGGTTTTACCGATCTGACGGTCACCGATGATCAGCTCACGCTGGCCACGGCCGACAGGGATCATGGCATCGACAGCCTTGTAGCCAGTCTGTACAGGCTGGGCTACCGACTTACGCCAGATCACGCCTGGAGCAACTTTCTCGACCGCGTCGGTCTCGGTGTTGCCCAGTGGACCTTTGCCGTCAACAGGGTTACCCAGTGCGTCGACTACGCGACCCAGCAGTTCCTTACCAACTGGAACTTCCAGGATGCGGCCAGTGCACTTGGCGCTCATGCCTTCAGCCAGAGACTGGTATGCGCCCAATACAACGGCACCTACGGAGTCTTGCTCCAGGTTGAGGGCCATACCGAAGACGCCGCCCGGAAACTCGATCATCTCGCCGTACATTACGTCGGCCAGACCGTGAATCCGCACGATACCGTCAGATACGCTGACGACAGTGCCTTCGTTACGGGCTTGGGAGGTCACATCGAGCTTGTCGATGCGGCCCTTGATAATTTCACTTATTTCGGAAGGATTGAGTTGCTGCATTGCTCTGCTGCCCCTTCAAACTCAAGATTTCAATGCTTCGGCAAGTTTCGCGATTTTTCCGCGAATCGAGCCATCGATAACCAGGTCGCCGGCGCGAATGACGACACCACCAATAAGGGCAGCGTCCTCCGCAACTTGCAGGCGCACTTCCCGGTTGAGTCGTGCACTGAGAACCTTGGCGAGTTTGTCTTGCTGTTCTTGGTTCAATGCGAAAGCACTGGTCACTTCAACGTCTACCGACTTCTCTTGCTCGGCCTTGTACAGGTCGAACAGAGCGGCGATCTCCGGCAACAGCGGGAGACGGTCGTTTTCGGCAACGACATTGATGAAGTTCTGTGCCTTCACATCAAACTTGTCGCCGCACACGTCAATGAACGTGGCGGCCTTTTCTGCGCTCGTCAGTCGCGGGGCCTTGAGCACACGCTGCATGGTGTCGTCTTCCGACACCAGTGCTGCCAGGCCGAGCATGGCTGACCAATTGGCCAGTTGCTGGTGGGCCTGAGCGTGCTCGAAGGCCGCCTTAGCGTAAGGTCGGGCCAACGTGGTCAGTTCTGCCATGATCGCCCTCGCTTAGATTTCAGCAGCCAGTTGGTTAACCAGCTCTGCGTGCGCGTTTTGATCGATTGTGGCACCCAGGATCTTCTCGGCGCCGCCGACTGCCAGCAAGCCCACTTGGGCACGCAGCGCGTCTTTGACACTGTTCAGTTCCTGTTCGATCTCGGCTTGAGCCTGAACCTTCACACGGTCAGCGTCGACACGGGCTTTTTCAACAGCCTCTTCGACAATCTGATTACCGCGTTTCTTGGCTTGCTCGATGATTTCAGCTGCCTGAGCTTTCGCTTCGCGCAGTTGCTGACCCGCTTTTTCTTGGGCCAACTCCAGGTCGCGAGCTGCACGGCTGGCAGCGTCCAGACCATCAGCGATCTTCTTTTGACGTTCGTGCAGTGCCGCAATGACCGGAGGCCATACGAACTTCATGCAGAACAGTACAAAAATCAGGAACGCAACGGACTGGCCAATCAGGGTCGCATTAATGTTCACGCCAACACCTCGCAGTTACGTTGTCCATCACACCAAATTACCCGGAAGATCCGAGTAATTAGCCAGCGATTTGACCAACGAACGGGTTCGCAAAGGTGAAGAACAGAGCGATACCAACACCGATCATGGTTACGGCGTCGAGCAGACCGGCAACGATGAACATTTTAACTTGCAGCATTGGAACCATTTCTGGCTGACGCGCTGCGCCTTCCAGGAACTTGCCGCCCAGCAGGCCGAAACCAATTGCGGTACCCAGTGCGCCCAGGCCGATCAACAGTGCAACAGCGATAGCGGTTAGACCAACTACAGTTTCCATCTTTCCTCCCGACTTTTACGTCGTATGGTTTAGGTTTTTTAGATTAAAGCGGTAAAACAAATCGTTTCAGAGGCCCCGTGAAGAGCCCCTTCCCGTTTGACCGGGAAGGACATCAGACTAGTCGAGACTGGTCTTAATGGTTTTCTTCGTGCGCCATCGACAGGTAAACGATGGTCAGCATCATGAAGATGAACGCCTGCAGGGTGATGATCAGGATGTGGAACACAGCCCACGCCCACTGCAGAACAACGCCCAGGCCGCTCAGCCAGAGCAGGCCGCTGCCGAACATCACAGCGATCAGAATGAACACCAGCTCGCCGGCATACATGTTGCCGAACAGACGCAGAGCCAGGGAGATCGGCTTGGCGATCAGGGTCACGAATTCCAGCAGGAAGTTCACCGGGATCAGCAGGGCTTGAACGAAGATGTTCTTGCTGCCGAACGGGTGCAGGGTCAGCTCGCCGATGAAGCCGCCGAGGCCCTTGATCTTGATGCTGTAGAAAATGATCAGCGCGAACACCGTGAAGGCCATGGCCAGAGTAGCGTTCGGGTCGGTGGTCGACACGGCGCGGAACGGGATGTGGTGGTCGCCGGAGATCAGGATGGCCAGCTGAGGAATCCAGTCGACCGGTACCAGGTCGACGGCGTTCATCAGGAACACCCAGACGAAGATGGTCAGCGCCAGTGGTGCAATCACCGGGCTACGGCCATGGAAGCTGTCTTTCACGCTGCCATCGACGAATTCGACCAAAACTTCAACGAAGTTCTGCAAAGCACCTGGCTGACCCGAAGTCGCTTTCTTGGCCGCCATGCGGAAAAGAAGAACGAAGATCAGACCCAATGCGACCGACCAGCCGAGGGTATCGACGTGGAAAGCCCAGAAGCCCATTTCCTTGGCTTCTGCTGCGGTGTGGGCAAAGCCCCAGCCGCCGGTAGGGAGCTGACCGAAGGTCAGGTTCTGCAAGTGGTGCTGGATATAGCCCGAAGCGGTTGTTTCTGCCATGGTTGCCTCAAACGCCCTAAGGTCTCGAAAGTCTTGTTCTCATCAGCAGGGGAGCGAACCAGCTGACCAGTTGGGTCAGCACGAAGACGCCGAATACAGCTAGCGGCGCCAATGGCTTCACACCTGCGAACGTCAATGCAAAAAGCACCGCCGTCAAAATCAGTTTGCCCGCCTCGCCGGCATAAAATGACCGGACGATGGCTTGAGCTGCCCGGGCGCCGGAAAACCGAAATGCCCTGTGAGCGAAATAAACATTGGGAAGCAAGGCTATCAGGCCCCCGCAAAGTCCCGAGTACCCGGCAACGACTCCATACCGTTGCCAGAGCGCCAAAGCGGCAATGAGCAGAACGACAAATTGAGCCATTAACACCGGAAAAACTGCCAGGCGATGGAACGGCAAGCGGTTTGGCGTGCGGGTTTCCATCACTTTTACTCTCCAATGGTCGGCTGCCGAAATTCAATAACTTGGCATAATTTGTGCCGACAAAATGCGCGCAGAGTATAGGGGCGGTTCTGCCCCTATTCAACTGTCAGGTAGTGATTTCCGTCTGCACGCTACATGAGGAAATGTTTCAGCGGATATGTGCGAGTACGCCTTGAAGCTCATCCAGGGAGTTGTAACCAATCACCAACTGCCCTTTACCCTTCTTACCGTGGCGAATCTGCACCGCAGAGCCTAGGCGCTCGGCCAGGCGCTGTTCGAGACGAGCGATATCCGGGTCCGGTTTTGCCGGTTCAACAGGCTCCGGTTTGCCACTCAACCACTGGCGAACCAGTGCCTCAGTCTGGCGCACGGTCAGTCCGCGTGCGACAACATGTCGCGCCCCTTCAACCTGTTGATTTTCCGGCAAACCGAGCAAAGCGCGGGCATGACCCATTTCCAGGTCGCCGTGGGACAACATGGTCTTGATGACTTCCGGCAAGGAAATCAGGCGCAGTAGGTTAGCCACGGTCACCCGGGACTTGCCCACTGCCTCGGCCACCTGTTGCTGGGTCAGCTGGAACTCCTGCTGTAAACGCTGCAGGGCCACCGCTTCTTCAATCGGGTTCAGGTCTTCGCGCTGGATGTTCTCGATCAGCGCGATGGCGATCGCAGTTTCATCAGGCACATCGCGAACCATCGCCGGGATGGTTTCCTGCCCGGCTTGCTGGCTGGCGCGCCAGCGGCGTTCGCCAGCAATGATTTCATAGCGGCCGCTGCCGATCGGGCGAACCACGATGGGCTGCATGACGCCCTGGGCCCTGATCGACTGCGCCAGTTCTTCGAGCGCCTGCGGATCCATGTCACGACGCGGCTGGTATTTGCCGCGCTGGAGCAGATCCAGGGGAAGGTGTTGCAGCTCACGCTGATCGGCTTGCGCCGCTTGTTCTTCCAGCGAGCTGACAGTCGGACCACTCAACAGAGCATCCAGTCCACGTCCGAGACCTCGTTTCTTGACGGCCATGGGGATTCCTTAAGTTGCCTGAGCGGCGGCGATGCGTGAGTTTTTGCGTTGACGACGAACCATTTCGCCCGCCAATGCCAGATAGGCAACGGCGCCCCGCGATGATTTGTCGTACGCCAGCGCCGGCATGCCGTAGCTTGGCGCTTCGGCCAGACGGATGTTGCGCGGAATGACGGTGTCGTAGAGCTGCTCGCCGAAGTGTTCCTTGAGCTGCGCCGATACATCGTTCATCAGGCTCAGGCGCGGGTCGTACATCGTACGCAGCAGGCCTTCGACCTTGAGGTTCGGGTTCAGCAGTTCAGCGATACGCTTGATGTTATCCACAAGGTCGCTCAAGCCTTCGAGTGCGAAGTACTCACACTGCATGGGGATAATTACCCCGTCGGCGGCAACCAGTGCGTTCAAAGTCAGCATCGACAGTGACGGCGGGCAGTCAATCAGGATGTAATCGTAGTTTTCCCGGATCGGCGCCAGCGCACTGCGCAGACGGCTTTCCTTCATCTGCATTTCCAGCAGCACCACTTCGGCCGCGGTGAGGTCGCGGTTGGCTGGCAACAACTGGTAACCACCGTGTTCGGAGAAATGCATGGCCTGGGCCAGGTCACATTCGCCGATCAGCAGGTCGTAGACCGAGTTTTCCAGGCCATGTTTATCCACACCGCTACCCATGGTGGCGTTGCCCTGTGGATCGAGGTCGATCAACAGCACCCGGCGCTTGGTCGCGACCAGGGATGCTGCGAGGTTGATGCAGGTGGTGGTTTTGCCCACGCCACCCTTTTGGTTCGCTATCGCGAATACCTTAGCCATTCTTGCTTGTGTTCCCAATCATGCCGTGCGGCGCAGTATCAGCAGATGGCGTTGGCCTTGGCAACCAGGTACGGCCAGGGCGTGTTCGCTATCGAGGTGGAAGTCTGCCGGCAATGCTACCAGCTCATCGGCCGGATGAACGCCCTTCATTGCCAGCCAGCGTGTTTCGCTATCGCCGAGGTGGCGAGTCCAGTTGCTGAAGTTTTCCATGCTGCTGAAGGCCCGGGAAATGATCCCGTTGAACGGCTGGGCAGGCTGGAACGCTTCGACGCGACTGTGGATAACTTGCAGGTTATCCAGTTTGAGTTCGAGTTTTACCTGGGTCAGGAAGCGGGTTTTCTTGCCGTTGCTGTCCAGGCAAGTCACCTGGGATTCGGGAAACAGGATGGCCAGCGGAATGCCGGGCATGCCGCCGCCGCTGCCGACGTCGAGCCAGCGACCGTTTTCGATGAACGACATCACACTCAGACTATCGAGCAAGTGACGGGAAACCATTTCGTCCGGATCACGCACGGCGGTGAGGTTGTAAGCCTTGTTCCACTTGATCAACAGGGCCAGGTAACCCAGCAGTTGTGCGTGCTGGGTTTCTGTCAGCGTGACACCGAGTTGGCGGGCACCTGTGGATAACTCTTCTGCGTGTTGCGAAGTGACCAACGAACTCAAGCGCTTTGCTCCAACTGACGGCCCGCGCCGCGTTTTTTCAAATGAATCATCAACAGCGAAATCGCTGCAGGCGTAACACCCGGGATACGCGACGCCTGGCCCAAAGTCTCTGGACGGGTCGCACCGAGCTTGCTCTGGATCTCTTTGGAGAGACCGGAAATATTCGTGTAATCGATATCCACAGGCAGTTTGGTGTCTTCGCTGGCGCGCAGGCGTGCGATTTCATCCTGTTGACGATCGATGTAGCCGGCGTACTTGGTCTTGATTTCGACCTGTTCGGCGACTTGTGGATCTTCTGCGCCCCCACCGGTCACGGCAATCAGACCAGCGTAGTCGATTTCCGGACGACTCAAGAGATTCAGCAGGTTGTATTCGTGGGTCAGCGGCGTGCCGAACTTTTCGGCAATCGCATCGCCTTGTTCGGTGCCCGGACGTACCCAGGTGCTTTTCAGGCGCTGTTCTTCCTGTTCGATGCTTTCGCGTTTTTTGCAGAAAGCGGCCCAACGCACGTCATCCACCAGGCCCAATTCGCGACCTTTTTCGGTCAAGCGCAGGTCGGCGTTGTCTTCGCGCAGGATCAGACGGTATTCGGCACGGGACGTGAACATCCGGTACGGCTCTTGGGTGCCGAGGGTAATCAGGTCGTCGACCAACACGCCGATGTAGGCCTCGTCGCGACGCGGGCACCAGGCATCTTTGCCTTGCGCACGCAGTGCGGCGTTGGTCCCGGCCAGCAAACCCTGGGCGCCGGCTTCTTCGTAACCGGTGGTGCCGTTGATTTGCCCGGCGAAAAACAGGCCGCCGATGACTTTGGTTTCCAGGCTGTATTTCAAATCGCGCGGATCGAAGTAGTCGTACTCGATCGCGTAGCCCGGACGCACGATGTGCGCGTTTTCCATGCCGCGGATCGATTGCACGATCTGCAATTGCACGTCGAACGGCAAGCTTGTGGATATCCCGTTCGGATACAGCTCGTTCGTCGTCAAACCTTCCGGTTCGATGAACACTTGATGGCTTTCCTTATCGGCAAAGCGATGGATCTTGTCTTCGATCGACGGGCAATAACGTGGACCGATGCCTTCGATCTCGCCTGCATCGGAATACATCGGCGAACGGTCGAGGTTCGCCGCGATGATTTCGTGGGTACGGGCGTTGGTGTGGGTAATCCAGCAACTGACTTGCTGTGGATGTTGTTCCTTGCTGCCGAGGAACGACATCACCGGGATCGGCGTATCGCCCGGTTGCTCGGTCATTACCGAGAAATCAACAGACCGGCCATCAATACGCGGTGGAGTACCGGTTTTCAGGCGACCGACACGCAGCGGAAGTTCACGCAGACGGTGTGCCAAGGCAATCGACGGCGGATCACCAGCGCGACCACCGGAGAAATTCTGCAAACCAATGTGGATAAGTCCACCGAGGAAGGTGCCGGTGGTCAAAACCACCGAGTCGGCGAGGAAACGCAGGCCCATTTGGGTGACAACACCACGGACTTGTTCCTGCTCGACGATCAGGTCATCAGCGGCCTGTTGAAATATCCACAGGTTCGGCTGGTTTTCCAGGATTTCGCGGACAGCGGCCTTGTACAGAACCCGGTCTGCCTGTGCGCGAGTAGCGCGTACGGCCGGGCCTTTACGGCTGTTCAACACGCGAAACTGGATACCGCCTTTATCGGTAGCCATGGCCATCGCGCCGCCTAAGGCGTCGATTTCCTTGACCAGATGGCTTTTGCCGATTCCGCCAATGGCCGGGTTGCAACTCATGGCACCGAGGGTTTCCACGTTATGCGTCAGCAACAGGGTTTTGACCCCCATACGTGCTGAGGCCAGTGCTGCCTCGGTACCGGCATGACCGCCGCCGATGACGATCACTTCAAAACGGGAAGGGAAATCCACCACGCACCTCGTGCCTGCTTAAGTAGGTAATTCAGGAATAGTTTGAGCTCAGGTTTTTGGACCTGGTCGACAAGTATAGGGACTTCGCCCTTCCTAAAGAACCCTTTGCACAAAATTTAACCAGCTGTGGAAAAGTCGGAGTTATAGAAATTAAAAAGAGAGAAATTTATTAAATCTTTGTTTTTATGTTTATTTCTATGCACCTGACTTTCTGTGGATAGATTGATACAGGCCTTTATTTTCAATGTGTACAGAGGTTCAAAACCCTGTGTTCATGTGCCAATGAGTCCCTTGGATAACCGGTGTAAGCCTGTGGATGAAAGGGGTGGTTATCCACAGAGGCGGTTATGTTCAGTTTTCGAGCCCTGTTATCAACTGACCTTAGCGGCGGTTATTCACAGGGCTTAATCCACAGAAAAATGCCGTTTGCTCGAAATTCAGGTACAGGAATTCCGCTCAAGCAGACAAAGTCAGCTCGGCACTGGAGGGTCTATTCAGAAAAGGAGAGAACAGACAGGCCCGAATGGCCTGTCTGTGAACAACAGGAGGGCTATTTACCGATACAGAAGCTGGAAAAAATTCGCCCCAACAGATCATCGGAGCTGAAAGCGCCGGTAATTTCTCCCAGCGATTGCTGAGCCTGGCGCAAATCCTCGGCCAACAACTCGCCCGCACCGGCCAGGGTCAATTGGGCACGACCATGCTCGAGGGCAGCACTGGCATGACGTAGCGCCTCAAGGTGTCGCCGGCGAGCGCTGAAGCTGCTTTCGGACGTTTGTTCATAGCCCATGCAGGCCTTGAGGTGATCACGCAGCAACTCCAGGCCCGCACCACCAGACTTGGCACTCAGGCTGATGGTGACGTGACCGTCTTGACTGACTTCCAGGGCAATGGCTTCGCCCGTGAGGTCGGCCTTGTTGCGGATCAGGGTGACTTTCGCGGGATCGGGACGGATTTCCAGAAACTCCGGCCAGAGTGCGAATGGATCGAGGGCTTCCGGTGCCGTGGCATCGACCACCAGCAGTACCCGATCCGCTTCGCCGATGGCTTTCAAGGCACGCTCTACGCCGATTTTTTCCACATGATCGTCGGTATCGCGCAGACCGGCGGTATCTACTACGTGCAACGGCATGCCATCGATGTGGATATGTTCACGAAGCACATCGCGGGTGGTGCCGGCAATTTCGGTCACGATCGCCGCTTCACGCCCGGCCAGGGCATTGAGCAGGCTGGATTTACCGGCATTCGGGCGACCGGCAATGACCACGGTCATGCCGTCACGCAGCAAGGCGCCCTGCCCGGCTTCGCGCATGACGGTGGATAACTCGTCGCGCACCTTGTCGAGCATGCTCAGGACGTGGCCATCGGCAAGGAAGTCAATTTCCTCCTCCGGAAAATCGATGGCCGCTTCGACATAGATTCGCAGGCCAATCAGTTGCTCGGTGAGGTTATGCACACGTGACGAGAAAGCCCCCTGCAGGGAGCGCAACGCGTTTCGCGCAGCCTGGGCAGAACTGGCTTCAATCAGGTCGGCAATGGCTTCGGCCTGGGCGAGGTCCAGTTTGTCGTTCAGGAAGGCGCGCTCACTGAATTCCCCCGGTCGGGCAAGCCGGCAACCCAATTCAAGGCAGCGCTTGAGCAGCATATCCAGAACAATTGGGCCGCCATGGCCCTGGAGTTCCAGGACATCTTCGCCGGTGAACGAATTTGGTCCTGGAAAATACAGCGCGAGGCCCTGATCCAGCACCTCGTCGTTTTCACTGAAAAACGGACCGTAATGGGCAAATCGCGGCTTGAGCTCGCGACCACTGAAAGCCTTGGCCGCAACGCTGGCCAACGGCCCGGAAATACGCACGATGCCTACACCGCCGCGACCTTGAGCGGTGGCGACGGCGGCGATGGTTTCACGAGGAACGCTCATAAACCGGTATCCAGACAAAAGTGACAGATAGCAAAACGCCCCACTAGGGGGCGTTTTGAGTGGTTATCCACAGTGTAAATCAGGCAGCTGCTTTGGTAGCCGCTTCGATCTTACGAGTGATGTACCACTGTTGGGCGATCGACAGGCAGTTGTTCACTACCCAGTACAGTACCAGACCTGCCGGGAACCACAGGAAGAAGAAGGTGAAGATGATCGGCATCAGCTTCATCACCTTGGCCTGCATCGGATCCGGAGGAGTCGGGTTCAGCTGCTGCTGGATGAACATGGTTGCACCCATGATGATCGGCAGAATGAAGAACGGATCCTTGATCGACAGGTCAGTAATCCACAGCATGAACGGCGCCTGGCGCATTTCAACGCTTTCCAGCAAAACCCAGTACAGCGAGAGGAAAACCGGCATCTGCACGAGGATTGGCAAGCAACCACCCAGCGGATTGATCTTCTCTTTCTTGTACAGCTCCATCATGGCTTGCGACATTTTCTGCCGGTCATCGCCATGTTGCTCCTTCAGCGCGGCCAGTTTCGGAGCCACTGCACGCATGCGCGCCATGGATTTGTAGCTGGCAGCCGACAACGGGAAGAAGATCCCTTTGATCAGCATGGTCAGGAAGATGATCGACCAGCCCCAGTTACCCACAATCGCGTGGATATGTTGCAGCAACCAGAAGATTGGTTGGGCGATGAACCACAGAATGCCGTAGTCGACGGTCAATTCCAGACCTGGGGACAACTCTTTCAGCACAGCCTGACTTTTCGGACCGGCGTACAGAACAGCGCTGGTTTCAGCCTTGGCACCCGGAGCAACACTCATCGATGGGCCGGTGTAGCCGATGATGTAGTTGCCTTTGCTGTCTTTACGGGTCTGGACGACGTTGTTTTCGCCCTTTGCCGGAATCCATGCGGTCACGAAGTAGTGCTGCAACCAGGCAACCCAACCGCCAGTGACGGTTTCTTTCAACGGCGCCTTGTCCATGTCCTTCATGGACACTTTCTTGTACGGCTCGGAACTTGTCCACAGGGCAGCGCCCAGGTAAGTCGCCGTGCCGGTGGCGGTTGTGGAAGATGGATCGGCGCTGGCGTCACGCTTCAATTGCGCGAACATCGCACCCGTCCAGGGCTGAGCGCTCTGGTTGTCGATCAGGTAGGAAACGGTTACGTCATACAGGCCGCGTTTCAGGGTGAAACGCTTGATGTAGTTGACGCCGTCCTTGCTGAACTTCAGGTCCACGACCAATTGGTCTTGACCGTCAGCCAGCTGATAAACCTTCTTCTCCGAGGAATAAACCGGACGACCGGCAGGATTTGCATCCGGACCGTTGCTGCCGATCAGACCGCTTTGCGCCAGATAAGTACGTTCGCCGCCGTTATCGAACAGCTGGAACGGAATTTCCGGGTGATCCTGACGACGCGGATACAGCGGCAGGGTCAGCTGGGCAACATCGCCACCTTGTGGGTCGACAGCCAGGTCCAGTACATCCGTTTTGATCTGGATGAGGTCCTTGCTCACAGCCACCGGAGTTTCGGCAGGTGCGCTGGTGTCGCTTGCAGCACGTGGAATGTCGTCACTGGCAGAAGCGTTGGAGCCAGATGCCGTATCCGGCAGGCCCGATGCAGTCGTATTGGTGGCAACATTCTGAGTCGGCAGGGCAGCCTGACCATAGTCCTGGTTCCATTTAAGAACCATAACGTAGGACACGATTGCCAGGGCGACGATCAGGATCGTGCGTTTGATATCCATGATTACTCGGCCATCGAAGAAGAACGGGAGGTAGGGATAGGTGGAACCGGGTCATAACCACCGGGATTCCACGGATGACAGCGACCTAAACGACGAAAGGTCAGCCAGCCACCGCGAAGAAGGCCATGATTTTCGATGGCTTCTAACGCGTAGCAGGAACAACTGGGGTAGAAACGACAGTGACTGGCCATCAGGGGACTAATGGCATAGCGATAAAACTGGATCGGAACGAGTGCCAGTTTACGCATCTGGACTGTCTACCCCTACAGTTTCGGTTTTGACTGCTGGTACCGGCGAACTGCGAGCCAGGCGTTTCCAGAGTTTGCCGAAATGCTGAATCAATTCGGGGTTTTCTACATCACCCAAACCTTTGCGCGCGACGATAACGATGTCCCAACCGACCAGCGAATCCTGGTTCAGGCGAAACGATTCGCGCATCAGACGTTTGAGGCGATTGCGCTCGACGGAGAGCTTTACGCTCTTTTTCCCGATAACCAACCCGAGACGGGGGTGATCAAGATCGTTGTTGCGCGCAAGGAGCAGGAGATTTTTCCCCGGAACCTTGCCGGTAGGGGAGTCAAAGACTGCCTTGAAATGCCGGGGAGTAAGCAGACGCTTTTCCCGACTGAAGTCCTGACTCACCTCCAGTGCCGGCTTATCAAACTGCCAGACGCGCACGACCTTTGGCGCGACGACGCGACAGTACGGCACGACCGTTCTTGGTAGCCATGCGAGCACGGAAACCGTGGGTACGAGCGCGTTTGATAGTGCTTGGTTGGAAAGTACGTTTCATTGTCGTGTTACCTGGTTCGTCCACAACGGGCCGGAATGGCCCCCGTTTTAAGAGACCGGGGATTCTAGAGAAAGCAAGCCTTCAGGTCAATTTCCAACCAACGTTTCCTTATAAATAGATCTCCAGACGTTTTGCGCTGTACGAACCGTCGGTAAATATAGAAATAAGAAAGGAAAGTATTTAAAGCTTTTCTGTAAAGCTTATAAAGGCTAGGCCCGCACTCTTCTGTGGATAACTCGATCAGGCCCTTGTTTTACCTGATGTACAGAGAATGACAACTACAGTGGAAAACAGTGTTCAGCCTGTGCTGCGCTGTCGGATAACCTGTGTGTGGAAGGTCGGTTTATCCACAGGCAGGTTATCCACCGAGTTTCGCCCCCACTTGTGCAATGACCTTAAGCCTGGTTATCCACAGAGCTTATGCACAGACCACTGGTCGCCTTTTTTGCGTATAAAACGACGATTCTTCTTGGTCGATGAACCACCTTCGTGTGGATAAGTCGGCGTCTGGTCGCTACAATGGCCGCTTGTTTTTGCCTCACCGGCTTTCAACTTAGGGGATATCCGTGTCAGTGGAACTTTGGCAGCAGTGCGTGGAGCTTTTGCGCGATGAGCTGCCTGCCCAACAATTCAACACTTGGATCCGTCCACTACAGGTCGAAGCCGAAGGCGACGAGTTGCGTGTCTATGCGCCCAATCGTTTTGTTCTGGACTGGGTCAACGAAAAATACCTGGGGCGTGTTCTCGAGCTGCTCGATGAGCACGGCAATGGCATGGCGCCTGCGCTTTCCTTGTTAATAGGCAGCAAACGCAGTTCGGCACCCCGTGCTGCGCCAAATGCTCCCCTGGCTGCCGCGGCCTCCCAGGCTCAGGCAGCTCAAGCGCCCGCCAGTCCGCCGCCGTCAGCACCAGCCGCCGCTTCGACCAAACGTGCCACGCAAAAAGTGACAGAGGTCACCGAGGAAGAACCTTCCCGTGACAGCTTCGATCCAATGGCCGGCGCCAGTTCGCAACAGGCCCCGGTTCGTGCCGAGCAACGTACCGTGCAGGTCGAAGGTGCGCTCAAGCACACCAGTTACCTGAACCGTACCTTTACCTTCGAGAACTTCGTTGAAGGTAAATCCAACCAGTTGGCGCGCGCCGCCGCCTGGCAGGTGGCGGACAACCCCAAGCACGGTTACAACCCGCTCTTCCTTTATGGTGGCGTCGGCCTGGGTAAAACCCACTTGATGCACGCTGTGGGTAACCATCTATTAAAGAAGAACCCGAATGCCAAGGTGGTGTACCTGCATTCCGAGCGTTTCGTGGCCGACATGGTCAAGGCCCTGCAACTGAACGCAATCAACGAGTTCAAGCGCTTCTACCGTTCGGTGGATGCGTTGCTGATCGACGACATTCAGTTCTTCGCCCGCAAAGAGCGTTCCCAGGAAGAGTTTTTCCACACCTTCAACGCCCTGCTCGAAGGTGGCCAGCAGGTCATTCTCACCAGTGACCGCTACCCGAAAGAAATCGAGGGCCTTGAAGAACGCCTCAAATCCCGCTTTGGCTGGGGCCTGACCGTAGCGGTCGAGCCGCCGGAGCTGGAAACCCGGGTGGCGATCCTGATGAAGAAGGCCGATCAGGCCAAAGTCGAGCTGCCTCACGACGCCGCGTTCTTCATTGCCCAGCGCATTCGCTCCAACGTCCGTGAGCTGGAAGGCGCGCTCAAACGCGTGATCGCCCACTCGCACTTCATGGGCCGCGATATCACCATCGAGCTGATTCGCGAATCCCTGAAGGACTTGTTGGCGTTGCAGGATAAACTGGTCTCTGTGGATAACATTCAGCGCACTGTCGCCGAGTACTACAAGATCAAGATCTCCGACTTGCTGTCCAAACGCCGTTCGCGTTCGGTTGCTCGTCCACGGCAGGTCGCCATGGCGTTGTCCAAGGAATTGACCAATCACAGCCTGCCGGAAATCGGCGATGTGTTTGGCGGTCGCGACCATACGACTGTTTTGCACGCGTGCCGAAAGATCAACGAACTTAAGGAATCCGACGCGGACATCCGCGAGGACTACAAGAACCTGCTGCGTACTCTGACCACTTGATGAACACCAGCGCAGCTTATTAAGGCAAGGGACTAGACCATGCATTTCACCATTCAACGCGAAGCCCTGTTGAAACCCCTGCAACTGGTCGCAGGCGTCGTCGAACGCCGCCAGACCTTGCCGGTGCTCTCCAACGTGCTGCTGGTTGTCGAAGGCCAGCAATTGTCGCTGACCGGTACCGACCTGGAAGTCGAGCTGGTTGGTCGTGTTCAACTCGAAGAGCCGGCAGATCCGGGTTCCATCACCGTGCCGGCACGCAAGCTGATGGACATCTGCAAAAGCCTGCCGAACGATGCACTGATCGACATCAAGGTCGATGAGCAGAAGCTCGTGGTCAAAGCCGGCCGTAGCCGCTTTACCCTGTCTACACTGCCGGCCAACGACTTCCCTACCGTGGAAGAAGGCCCGGGCTCGCTGACCTGCAGCCTGGAGCAAAGCAAGCTGCGTCGTCTGATCGAACGCACCAGCTTCGCCATGGCCCAGCAGGACGTGCGTTACTACCTCAACGGCATGCTGCTGGAAGTGTCCGCTGGCGTGATCCGCGCCGTGGCCACCGACGGCCACCGTCTGGCCATGTGCTCGATGCAGGCCGATATCGGCCAACCGGATCGTCACCAGGTCATTGTGCCGCGCAAAGGCATTCTTGAGCTGGCACGCCTGCTCACCGAGCCAGACGGCAATGTCAGCATCGTGCTGGGTCAGCACCACATCCGCGCCACCACCGGTGAGTTCACCTTCACCTCGAAACTGGTCGACGGCAAATTCCCGGACTACGAGCGTGTTCTGCCTAAAGGTGGAGACAAGCTGGTTCTGGGTGATCGCCAAGCGCTGCGCGAAGCGTTCAGCCGTACCGCGATTCTGTCCAACGAGAAGTACCGCGGTATCCGTCTGCAACTGGCTAGCGGTCAGCTGAAGATCCAGGCGAACAACCCGGAGCAGGAAGAAGCGGAAGAAGAAGTGGGCGTTGAATACAACGGTGGCTCTCTGGAAATCGGTTTCAACGTGAGCTACCTGCTCGACGTGCTGGGCGTGATGACCACCGAGCAGGTTCGCCTGATCCTGTCCGACTCCAACAGCAGTGCGCTGGTGCAGGAATCGGATAACGACGACTCGGCCTACGTTGTCATGCCGATGCGTCTGTAATCATGTTCAGCAGAAGCTAGATGTCCTTAAGTCGCGTCTCGGTCACCGCGGTGCGCAATCTGCACCCGGTGACCTTCTCCCCTTCCCCCCGCATCAATATTCTTTACGGCGCCAACGGCAGCGGCAAAACCAGTGTTCTGGAAGCCATCCATCTGCTGGGGCTTGCCCGTTCGTTTCGCAGCACCCGCCTGTTGCCGGTCATTCAATACGAACAACTGGCGTGCACAGTCTTTGGCCAGGTTGAGCTGGCGGAGGGTGGGCATAGCGCCTTGGGCATTTCCCGTGATCGCCAAGGCGAATTTCAGATCCGTATCGATGGACAGAACGCGCGCAGCGCCGCGCAACTGGCCGAGATCCTGCCGCTGCAGCTGATCAATCCGGACAGCTTTCGATTGCTGGAAGGTGCGCCGAAGATTCGCCGACAGTTTCTCGACTGGGGTGTGTTCCACGTGGAACCGCGCTTCATGTCAACCTGGCAGCGCTTGCAGAAGGCCCTGCGCCAGAGAAACTCTTGGCTGCGGCATGGTACACTTGACGCCGTTTCGCAAGCGGTTTGGGACAGGGAACTGTGCCAGGCCAGCGCTGAAATTGATGAATACCGCCGCGCTTATATCAAAGCCTTGAAACCAGTCTTTGAACAAACCTTGAGCGATCTGGTTGAGCTTGAGGGCTTGACGCTCAGCTATTACCGCGGCTGGGACAAGGACCGTGAACTGAGTGCTGTGCTCGCCGGGTCTTTGCAGCGGGACCAGCAAATGGGGCATACCCAGGCCGGACCACAACGTGCTGATTTGCGTCTCAGACTGGGCGCGCACAATGCTGCGGACATCTTGTCCCGTGGCCAGCAGAAGTTGGTGGTTTGCGCATTGCGGATTGCCCAAGGGCACTTGGTCAGCCAGGCTCGACGCGGTCAGTGTATTTATCTGGTGGATGACTTGCCGTCCGAGCTGGACGAGCACCACCGTCGCGCCCTTTGCCGCTTGTTGGAAGACTTACGCTGCCAGGTATTTATCACCTGTGTAGATCACGAATTATTGAGGGAAGGCTGGCAGACGGAAACGCCAGTCGCTCTGTTCCACGTGGAACAGGGCCGTATCACCCAGACCCACGACCATCGGGAGTGAAGGCATTGAGCGAAGAAAATACGTACGACTCAACGAGCATTAAAGTGCTGAAAGGCCTGGATGCCGTACGCAAACGTCCCGGTATGTATATTGGTGATACCGACGATGGCAGCGGCCTGCACCACATGGTGTTCGAGGTGGTCGACAACTCGATCGACGAAGCGCTCGCCGGCTACTGCGACGACATCAGCATCATCATCCACCCGGATGAGTCCATCACCGTTCGCGACAACGGCCGTGGCATCCCGGTAGACGTGCATAAAGAAGAAGGCGTTTCGGCAGCCGAGGTCATCATGACCGTGCTGCACGCTGGCGGTAAATTCGACGACAACTCCTACAAGGTTTCCGGTGGTCTGCACGGTGTGGGTGTGTCGGTAGTCAACGCCCTGTCGGAAGAGCTGGTCCTGACCGTTCGCCGTAGTGGCAAGATCTGGGAACAGACTTACGTCCACGGTGTTCCGCAAGAGCCGATGAAAATCGTCGGCGACTCCGAAACCACCGGTACCCAAATTCACTTCAAGGCTTCCAGCGAAACCTTCAAGAACATCCACTTCAGCTGGGACATCCTGGCCAAGCGGATTCGCGAACTGTCCTTCCTCAACTCCGGTGTCGGCATCGTCCTCAAGGACGAGCGCAGCGGCAAGGAAGAACTGTTCAAGTACGAAGGCGGCCTGCGTGCGTTCGTTGAATACCTGAACACCAACAAGACTCCGGTCAACCAAGTATTCCACTTCAACATCCAGCGTGAAGACGGCATCGGCGTGGAAATCGCCCTGCAGTGGAACGACAGCTTCAACGAGAACCTGTTGTGCTTCACCAATAACATTCCACAGCGCGACGGCGGTACTCACCTGGTGGGTTTCCGTTCCGCACTGACGCGTAACCTCAACACCTACATCGAAGCAGAAGGTCTGGCGAAGAAGCACAAGGTCGCCACCACCGGTGACGATGCTCGTGAAGGCCTGACCGCGATCATTTCGGTGAAGGTGCCGGATCCGAAGTTCAGCTCCCAGACCAAGGACAAGCTGGTTTCTTCCGAAGTGAAGACCGCGGTCGAACAGGAAATGGGCAAGTACTTCTCTGACTTCCTGCTGGAAAACCCGAACGAAGCCAAACTGGTCGTCGGCAAGATGATCGACGCGGCCCGCGCCCGTGAAGCGGCGCGTAAAGCCCGCGAGATGACTCGCCGCAAAGGCGCGCTGGACATCGCCGGCCTGCCGGGCAAACTGGCCGACTGCCAGGAAAAGGACCCTGCCCTGTCCGAACTGTACCTCGTGGAAGGTGACTCCGCGGGCGGCTCTGCCAAGCAGGGACGTAACCGCAAGACCCAGGCGATTCTGCCCCTCAAGGGTAAAATCCTGAACGTCGAGAAGGCACGCTTCGACAAGATGATCTCTTCCCAGGAAGTGGGCACCTTGATCACCGCGCTGGGCTGCGGCATCGGTCGCGAAGAGTACAACATCGACAAGTTGCGCTATCACAACATCATCATCATGACCGATGCTGACGTCGACGGTTCGCACATCCGTACCCTGCTGCTGACCTTCTTCTTCCGTCAGTTGCCGGAGCTGATCGAGCGTGGCTACATCTACATCGCTCAGCCGCCGCTGTACAAAGTGAAGAAAGGCAAGCAAGAGCAATACATCAAAGACGACGACGCCATGGAAGAGTACATGACGCAGTCGGCCCTGGAAGATGCGAGCCTGCACCTGAACGAGGAAGCACCGGGTATCTCCGGCGAAGCCCTTGAGCGTCTGGTGAATGACTTCCGTCTGGTGATGAAGACCCTCAAGCGCCTGTCGCGCCTGTACCCACAGGAACTGACCGAACACTTCATCTACCTGCCGGCGGTCAGCATGGATCAACTGTCCGATCACGCAGCGATGCAGGATTGGCTGGCCCAGTACGAAGTGCGTCTGCGCACCGTCGAGAAGTCGGGTCTGGTCTACAAGGCCAGCCTGCGTGAAGACCGTGAGCGAAACGTCTGGCTGCCAGAGGTCGAACTGATCTCCCACGGCCTGTCGAACTACGTCACCTTCAACCGCGACTTCTTCGGCAGCAACGACTACAAGACTGTGGTTTCCCTGGGCGCTCAACTGAGCACCTTGCTGGACGACGGCGCGTACATCCAGCGTGGCGAACGCCGTAAATCGGTCACCGAGTTCAAGGAGGCCCTTGAGTGGTTGATGGCCGAAAGCACCAAGCGCCACACCATCCAGCGATACAAAGGTCTGGGCGAGATGAACCCGGATCAGCTGTGGGAAACCACTATGGACCCGGGCTCGCGCCGCATGCTCAAAGTGACCATCGAAGACGCCATTGGCGCGGACCAGATCTTCAACACCCTGATGGGTGATGCGGTCGAACCTCGCCGTGACTTCATCGAAAGCAACGCCCTGGCGGTATCCAACCTGGACTTCTGATCCCGGTCGACGCCAACGAAAAGGCCAATGCATCTGCATTGGCCTTTTTTATTGCCTGCGTTTTACTCGCTCGCCGGTGCCACACTCTCCAACCGATACCCATACCCATAAATCGTCAGCAACTGCCAACCACGATCCGCCGTCAGCCCAAGCTTGTTGCGCAGGCGATAGATGTGGGTGTCCAGCGGCCGGGACGACGACATTTCTTCATGGGGCCAGAATCGTTCGTACAGATAATCCCTCGACAGCGGTCGACCGAGGTTGCTGAACAGGCAATGCGCCAGGCGGTATTCGCGTTCGGTCATGACGATCGGTTTGCCGTCGCGGGTGACGCTCAGTTCGGCGTCGTCGAACACCAGGTCATTGAAGCTCAACCCTTCGCCAGCTGTGCGCTGCTGGCCATGCCGGCGCAGTACAGCGCCAACACGGGCTTTCAGTTCATTAGGGCGGAACGGTTTGCTGACGTAGTCGTCGGCGCCGGCATTCAGGGCCTGAACGATATCGCTTTCACCGTCGCGACTGGTGAGCATGATGGTCGCAGGCGGCGCTTCCATGTGTTCGCGGGTCCATAGCAGCAATGACAATCCCGTGAGGTCGGGCAGTTGCCAGTCGAGGATCAGCAGGTCGAAGGTTTCCCGACGCAGTTGGCGCAACAGGTCTTCGGCCCGTTCGAAGCTGTGCAGCGACCACGGTTGTTCCCCGGCTTCGGCCATCTGTTGCAGGGTTTGTTCTACCCGGCGCAGTTCTGCGGGCTCATCGTCCAGAATCGCAACGCGCATACACGGTGATTCCTTGTCGCTTGGGCAGCTCTTTATCGACGATAGCGGCTCAATCGACACAGTGAAAGTAAGCGGTCCGCCGTTGGTCGACCTCCGCTATGCTTTTTGGGGTCTATGTCCTCAAACCGGCAATCCATGAACCCCATTATCCCGCCCTGCCCTATTACCCATGGATAACCTACGCCGCCCTGAAAGTCGTGAGCCGAGCCAGGTTGAGCGGTTGTTTCGGCAATTGGTGCGCGAATGGTTGTGGATAAGCCTGGTGCTGCTGCCACTGACTGCGCTGTTGTCCTATCGCGCTCAGGTCAATCTGCATGACGCCTCGCCAGGCTCGAGCGCGTTGCTGTCGATTGGCTTGCTGACGTGCGTTCTCGGGTTGCTGCTGTGGCGCCCGCGATTGGCGCTCTGGCTGACGTTGATTGGCATCGCTTGCACGTTGCTGACCAGCACCGCCCTCGCGGAGCTGCAGAGATGGTGGTCGCCGACACCGGCGGCGTTGGGCATGCTGTTCGGTTATCTGATCTGGAACTGGCGTCGCCTTAGTGTGGTGCTGACCTATTTCGGTTGGGAGCTCGCGCGACTGGACAGTGAGCCGAAGGTTTTTCCGGAGCGCCGTCGGGCTCTGTTTCCCGGTGGCGATCACCTGCAAAAGCAGATCATCGCCCTCGAACTAGCCATGAGCCGGGCTCGCGATACACATCGGTTCATCTCCGACGGCCTGGAGTACCTGCCGGTGGCCACGATGATCAGCGATCCCCGCGGAAAGATTTTGCTGGGCAACCGTAAGGCCCGGGACCTGTTTGGCGGAGAATTGGTCGGCGATGATGTGCTGGAGCGCCTGGTAGAGCTTGGCTACCCGAATTTGACCCGCGAGCCGGGTTCGCCTTTGTCGACGCTGCCACTGATGGAGTTTCGCGACCTCAAGGAACGCAGCCTGCGACTGGAGCGCGCCGAGTTGCTACCGGTAGACGGGGAAACCCACGTCGGCTGGTTGTGGAGCCTGACTGACCTGAGTGTCGAACGTGATGCGCAAGAGCAGCGTGCCGTCCTGTTGCGTTTTCTGTCCCATGACCTGCGGGCGCCCCATTCGGCCATTCTCGCGCTACTCGATGTGCATCGCCATCAGGTGGGCGGTGATCTGCAACTCCTCGATCAAATCGAGCGGCAGGTGCGCCGGGCACTGGAGCTGACCGATGGCTTCGCTCAACTGGCGAGGGCCGAGTCCGAGGCTTATCAGTTTCAGCCGAGTCTGTTTGCGATGTTGGTGCTGGATGTGTTCGATCAGGCACTGCCCATCGCGCAGCTGAAACAGATCGAACTGGTTCATCAAGTGGAAGAAGAGGCACAGGAAAGTGTGGTTCTGGCGGATCAGGCGCTGCTGACCCGGGCGTTGTTCAATCTGCTGGAAAATGCCATCAAGTACAGTGTTTCAGGTACTCGTATCCGTTTGCGCGTCAGTCAATGCGACGGCTGGCTGATCTGTGAGCTCATCGATCAGGGCAAAGGCATCGCCGCTGAGGAGTTACCCGAACTGTTCAGCCAATACCGGCGCCTTTCTTCCGCCCAGGGTATCGATGGCGTGGGGTTGGGATTGTCGATGGTCAAAGCCGTAGTGGATCGACATGGCGGGCGAATCGAGTGTCAGAGCGAGGTGGGTCGGAGCACGACATTCAGGCTGCAATTTCCACTGTTTACAGAATGAAAGCGAGCGATCCAGGTCGCCCTGTCATGTCGACAGTCAGCGATTGCTCCGGGCATAAAAAAACCGGCTATATCAGCCGGTTTTTTTACGTCCGAAAAAAACTTATGCACGTTTTTATGGTTTTAATCATTCGAAGAAATATGTAAAAAAATCATAAGGTTACGTACAAAAAACAACAGTTTTCAATGAAACGGTACACAGGTTATCCACAGAATCTCAGACAGCCAGCTGATCGTTTGAAACCGGCGCTTGCGGAGCCGGTGGCAGCGAGCCCATTTCCCGTTGCATTTGCTCATTCCACGCCTGGACCCGGTCGTTCAATTCAGCAATGGCTCGCGGCCCGGAGCCTTCTGCATACATCGGTGCGCCGATGATCACAGTGATGACGCCCTGCTTCTTCGCCCAACCGGTTTTCGGCCAGAACTTGCCAGCGTTGTGTGCAATCGGCAGCACCGGCAACTCGGCGTTGACCGCCAATGCGCTGCCGCCACGCGAGAACTTCCCGATGGTGCCAAAAGGAACGCGCGTGCCTTCTGGGAAGATCAGCACCCAGACATTGTCCTTGAGCAGTTCATCGCCCTTCTTCGCTACATGCTTGAGTGCTGCTTTCGGGTTGTCGCGATCGATGGCGATCGGTCGCAGCATGGCCATGGCCCAACCGAAGAACGGCACATAGAGCAATTCACGTTTGAGCACCTGGCTCAGCGGCGAGAAGTAGGCAGAGAGAAAGAACGTCTCCCACGTGCTCTGGTGGTTCGACTGAATGACGCAAGGCTGTTCAGGTACGTTCTCGGCACCCTTTACTTCGTAGCGGATACCCAGAAACACTTTGCTCAGCCACAAGGCGCAGCGGCACCAGTACACGTTGATAAAGCGGTAACGTGCCTTGAAGGGCAGAAACGGCGCGATAAAAAAGCTCAGGCTGCACCACAGCAAGGAGCTGGTGCCCAGCAGCAGGTAAAAGAGGAAGGTTCTGATGGCCTGCAGTATCGACATGGTGACGGTTACCGTGCGGGCTTTGCCCGTCTATATAAAGCGCACTCCCGATAACTCCCTGGTCAGGAGTCTCGAAAACGCTCTAATTGTGGATAAGTTCTGCGGCAATCGCCGCCAGATCGTCAAAAATCAAGGTGCCTGCTGGTAAGGTCTTGCCCAAGGTTTTTTCGCCTTTTCCGGTCTTAACCAAAACTGGCTGTGAATCGACGGCTTTAGCGGCTTCCAGGTCACCAAGGCTATCGCCGACGAACCATAGATTAGTCAGCGATACGTTGTAATGTGCGGCGATGCTTTTCAACATCCCGGGTTTCGGCTTGCGGCAATCGCAGCCTTCGTCCGGCCCGTGCGGGCAGTAGACGATCAGGCCGACTTCACCACCCTGCTCCGCCACCAGCGCGCGCAAGCGCTCGTGCATGGCGTCCAGGGTGGCGAGGTCGTAGTAGCCGCGAGCGATGCCCGACTGGTTGGTAGCGACCGCCACCGTCCAGCCGGCCTTGCTCAACTGCGCGATGGCTTCGATCGAACCGGGGAGCGGAATCCACTCCTCCACCGACTTGATGTAAGCGTCGGAGTCGTAATTGATCACTCCGTCCCGATCGAGAATCAGCAGTTTCAACAGCAGTCCCTCAACCCAGCAGCGAAATGTCGGCGACGCCGAGGAACAGCCCACGCAGACGCGCCAGCAACGCATAACGGTTGGCGCGGACCTTTGCGTCCTCCGCGTTGACCATAACGGCTTCGAAGAACGCATCCACCGGCTCGCGCAGGGCGGCCAGGCGTGCCAGGGATTCGCTGTACTGACGCGAGGCGGCCATTGGCTGCACAGCCTGGTCAGCCTGCTGGATCGCCGAGTACAGGGAGAACTCGTTGGCATTGTCGAAGTACTTGGCTTCCACGACGGTAGGCACCGAACCTTCGAGTTTGCTCAGCAGGTTCGATACACGCTTGTTCACCGCGGCCAGGGCAGCGGCTTCCGGCAATTTGCGGAAAGCTTCTACCGCTTGTACGCGCTGGTCAAAGTCCAGGGCCGAGCCTGGTTTCAGGGCACGTACCGACAGGTAGGTCGCGACATCCACGCCTTCGTCTTCGTAACGGGCACGCAGTCGGTCGAAGATGAACTCCAGCACCGAGTCATTGAGGCCGGCAGCCTTGACCTTGGCACCGAACGCGTCCACGGCGAAGGCCACGGCGTCGGTCAGGTCCAGGTCCAGTTGCTTCTCGATCAGGATGCGCAACACACCCAGCGCTGCACGGCGCAGGGCATACGGGTCTTTGCTGCCGGTCGGCAGCATGCCGATGCCGAAAATGCCGACCAGAGTATCGAGCTTGTCGGCAATGGCCACGGCCGCGCCGGTCAGGGTGGACGGCAGTTCAGCGCCAGCACCGCGCGGCATGTACTGCTCGTTCAGGGCCAGGGCGACATCTTCCGGCTCGCCGTCGTTGAGGGCGTAGTAGTAACCGGCGACGCCTTGCATTTCCGGGAACTCGCCGACCATCTCGGTCGCCAGGTCGCACTTCGACAGCAGGCCCGCACGAGCGGCCCACGCAGCGTTGCCGCCGATGCGCTGAGCGATGAACGCAGCCAGTCTGGATACGCGCTCGGCCTTGTCGTAGACGCTGCCGAGTTTTTCCTGGAACACCACGTTTTGCAGGCGCAGGTTGAAGTCTTCGAGTTTCTGCTTCTTGTCTTGCTTGAAGAAGAACTCGGCGTCGGTCAGGCGTGGGCGAACCACTTTCTCGTTACCGGCGATGATCTGCTGTGGGTCTTTGCTTTCGATGTTGGCCACGGTAATGAAACGTGGCAGCAACTTGCCGTCGGCGTCCAGCAGGCAGAAGTACTTCTGGTTGTCCTGCATGGTGGTGATCAGGGCTTCCTGCGGTACATCGAGGAAGCGTTCCTCGAACGAGCACACCAGCGGCACTGGCCATTCGACCAGCGCGGTCACTTCGTCGAGCAGGGCTGGTGGAACGATTGCCGTGCCTTCCTGACGGGTGGCCAGTTCTTCGGTGCGCTTGCTGATGATCTCGCGACGCTCGTTGGCATCGGCCAGCACGTAGGCGGCACGCAGGTCGGCCAGGTAGCTGGACGGCGAACCGATGCGCACGTTTTCCGGGTGATGGAAGCGGTGACCACGGGAATCGCGGCCGGACTTCTGGGCGAGGATGGTGCAGTCGATGACCTGGTCACCGAGCAGCATCACCAGCCATTGGGTCGGACGAACGAACTCTTCCTTGCGCGCGCCCCAACGCATGCGTTTCGGGATCGGCAGGTCGTTCAGGGAATCTTCGACGATGGTCGGCAGCAGGCTCGCGGTCGGCTTGCCGGCGATGCGCTGGCTATAACGCAGTTTCGGGCCGCTCTGATCGATTTCGCTCAGCTCGACGCCGCACTTCTTGGCAAAACCCAGTGCCGCTTGGGTCGGGTTGCCTTCGGCATCAAATGCCGCCTGACGTGGCGGGCCATCGAGGTTGATGCTGCGATCCGGCTGCTGGGTGGCCAGTGCGGTGATCAGCACGGCCAGGCGGCGCGGGGCGGCATAAACGGTTTTAGTCTCGTAGTTCAGGCCGGCGGCTTGCAGGCCCTTGTCGATACCGGCGAGGAACGCCTCGGCCAGGGTGTTCAGGGCTTTGGGTGGCAGTTCTTCAGTGCCCAGTTCAACCAGAAAATCCAGAGCACTCATTGTGCAGCCTCCAGCTTGGCCAGTACTTCATCACGCAGGTCCGGGGTCGCCATCGGGAAGCCCAGCTTGGCGCGAGCCAGCAGGTAGGCTTGCGCAACGGAACGCGCCAGGGTGCGTACACGCAGGATGTATTGCTGACGCGCAGTCACCGAGATTGCCCGGCGCGCATCCAGCAGGTTGAAGGTATGGGAGGCCTTCAACACCATTTCGTAGCTCGGCAACGGCAGCGGCTGGTCGAGTTCGATCAGGCGCTTGGCTTCGCTTTCGTAGAAATCGAACAGTTCGAACAGTTTCTCGACGTTGGCGTGTTCGAAGTTGTAGGTCGATTGCTCCACTTCGTTCTGATGGAACACGTCGCCGTAGGTCACCTTGCCGAACGGACCGTCAGCCCAGACCAGGTCGTAGACTGAGTCCACGCCTTGCAGGTACATGGCCAGACGCTCGAGACCGTAAGTGATTTCGCCGGTTACCGGGTAGCACTCGATGCCGCCCGCTTGCTGGAAGTAGGTGAACTGGGTCACTTCCATGCCGTTGAGCCAGACTTCCCAGCCCAGACCCCAGGCGCCGAGGGTCGGCGATTCCCAGTTGTCTTCAACGAAACGGATGTCGTGCACCAATGGGTCGAGGCCCACGTGCTTGAGCGAGCCCAGGTACAGCTCCTGGAAGTTGTCCGGGTTCGGCTTCAGGACGACCTGGAACTGGTAGTAATGCTGCAGACGGTTCGGGTTTTCGCCGTAGCGGCCGTCAGTCGGACGGCGGCTTGGCTGCACGTAGGCGGCGTTCCAGGTTTCCGGGCCGATGGCGCGCAGGAATGTTGCAGTGTGGAAAGTGCCGGCGCCTACTTCCATATCGTAGGGCTGAAGTACCACACAACCTTGCTCGGCCCAGTATTGCTGGAGGGCGAGGATCAAGTCTTGGAAGGTACGCACGGCTGGCGTAGGCTGGCTCACGAAATTCACCTGTTTCTTGGGCTGCGATTTAAAGAGCGGGAGTATACCCGATTCATTGCTGCGCACGCCCCCTGGAGCCTTATGCCACGCTGCTTTTGGTGTTCCGAAGATCCGCTGTACATGGCTTATCACGATAAGGAGTGGGGCACGCCGCTACGCGATGCGCAGGGATTGTTCGAGTTACTTTTGCTCGAAGGGTTCCAGGCCGGGCTTTCCTGGATCACCGTGCTGCGCAAACGCGAGCACTATCGTCAGGTGATGTTCGGTTTTGATGTCCAGCGTGTGGCGCAGATGAGCGACGCCGAAATCGACGAATTGATGCTCGATCCAGGCGTCATCCGCAACCGCCTCAAGCTCAACGCTGCCCGGCGCAATGCCCAGGCCTGGCTGGCGCTGGAGGACCCGGTGGAATTTCTCTGGTCGTTTGTCGGTGGCACGCCTGTGATCAATCATTTCAAGGATCGCAGCGAAGTGCCGGCCGTCACGCCGATCGCCGTCGAGATGAGCAAAGGCCTGAAAAAATCCGGTTTCACCTTCGTCGGGCCGACCATTTGCTACGCGTTGATGCAGGCCTCGGGCATGGTCATGGATCACACCCGGGACTGCGACCGCTACGCGCAGCTGGCGAACGGCGGTTAGAATGGCCGCCTCGCGCACAGCACAAGATCAGGAGTGAACTGTGGATAAGTTGAAAGGCGCCTTGCTGGTAGGCGCTCTGCGGCTGTTTGCCCTGCTTCCGTGGTGGGCCGTGCAGGCCGTGGGCTCGGCGATTGGCTGGGTCATGTGGAAAACCCCGAACCGTTCCCGCGACGTGGTACGGATCAATCTGTCCAAGTGTTTTCCGGAGATGGACGCCGCCGAGCGTGAGCGCCTGGTGGGCCAGAGCCTGAAAGACATCGGCAAGTCCCTGACCGAAAGCGCCTGCGCGTGGATCTGGCCGGCCCAGCGTTCCATCGACCTGGTGCGTGAAGTCGAAGGTCTCGATGTGTTGAAAGACGCTCTCGCTTCCGGCAAAGGCGTGGTCGGCATCACCAGCCACCTGGGCAACTGGGAAGTGCTCAACCACTTCTATTGCAGCCAGTGCAAACCGATCATTTTCTATCGTCCACCGAAGTTGAAGGCAGTGGATGAATTGCTGCAAAAGCAGCGGGTGCAGTTGGGCAACAAGGTCGCCGCTTCCACCAAGGAAGGCATCCTCAGCGTCATCAAGGAAGTGCGTAAAGGTGGTGCAGTGGGCATTCCCGCTGACCCGGAACCGGCCGAGTCCGCCGGGATCTTCGTGCCGTTCTTCGCCACCCAGGCGCTGACCAGCAAGTTCGTGCCGAACATGCTGGCTGGCGGCAAAGCGGTCGGCGTGTTCCTGCACGCCCTGCGCCTGCCCGACGGTTCAGGCTACAAGGTCATCCTCGAAGCTGCGCCCGAGGCCATGTACAGCACCGATACGGCGGAATCCTGTGCGGCCATGAGTAAAGTGGTCGAGCGTTATGTCGGGGCCTACCCGAGCCAGTACATGTGGAGCATGAAGCGCTTCAAGAAGCGGCCACCGGGTGAAGAGCGCTGGTACTGACTTGCTTGGCACACTCTGTGGATAACCTTGTAGGAGCGAGCTTGCTCGCGATGGACGTTAACGATGATGCGGGCTGCCTGGCTGAACGCGGCGCCCTTGCATCCATCGCGAGCAAGCTCGCTCCTACGCGTATCCGCAACCCGTTCTCAAGGGCGCAGAAGATGTCCGAACACCGCAAGTCATTGCGCATCAAGATCAGTCACGAAAGCATCGGCGATTGCCTGGGGCAGACGCGCAACCTGTCGACCACCGGCGTTTACGTCAAGCATCCCCTACTGTCGGCGCTGCCCCGGGGCGCGGTGGTCTACGGGCAGGTGCAGGACTTACCCACAGGCGCGCCGCGGGTGCGTATGGAAGTGGTGCTGGTGGATGCCGAGGGCATCGGTTTGCGTTATCTCTGATCAGTGCGCCTGACGCTCGAGCTTCTTCAGGAACACCGTCATTTCCTTCTCTGCCTGCTTGTCGCCATGGCCGCGAGCAGCTTCCAGGCCTTGTTCCCAAGCCTGCCGCGCGGCCGCAAAGTCCGCCAGCGCCAGATGGGCCTTGCCCAGTAGTTTCCACGCCGCCGAATACTTCGGATCAAATTCGACACAGCGCTGAAAATGCTCCACAGCCTTGGCGTTCTCCCCCAGATCCAGATAGCCCTTGCCCAGGCCGAAGCGTAGCAAAGAGTTATCCACACCCTTGGCGAGCATTTTTTCCAGGGATTCGATCATCGGTGGATTCCTTTTTGAGGTAGGTCGGTTAGAGGTCAGGTGCCAGTCCGACCGCTATCGCGAGCAAGCTCGCTCCCACAGGGGCTTTGTGATCGACATATAACCAATGTGGGAGCGAGCTTGCTCGCGATGAGGCCAGTCTGATCAACGAAAAGTCCGGATCAGAAGAAGCTCAACCCCACATGGAACAGCTTCTCCACATCGCGAATATGCTTTTTATCCACAAGGAACAGAATCACATGGTCGCCGGTTTCGATCACGGTGTCGTCATGGGCGATGATTACTTCCTCATCGCGGATGATCGCGCCGATGGTAGTGCCCGGTGGCAGGCCGATGTTCTCGATGGCCTTGCCGATCACTTTGCTTGATTTCGCATCGCCATGGGCAATCGCCTCGATGGCTTCTGCCGCGCCCCGGCGCAGTGAGTGCACGCTGACGATGTCGCCACGGCGCACGTGGGCCAGCAAGGTGCCGATGGTCGCCAGTTGCGGGCTGATGGCGATGTCGATGTCGCCACCCTGGATCAGATCGACATAGGCCGGGTTGTTGATGATGGTCATCACTTTTTTCGCACCCAGGCGCTTGGCCAGCAGCGACGACATGATGTTGGCTTCGTCGTCGTTGGTCAGGGCGAGGAACAGATCCGCATCGGCGATGTTTTCTTCCAGCAGCAGGTCGCGGTCCGAGGCACTGCCCTGCAATACCACGGTGCTGTCGAGGTGGTCCGAGAGATGGCGGCAGCGTGCCGGATTCATCTCGATAACCTTTACCTGATAACGGCTTTCGATGGCCTCGGCCAGGCGCTCGCCGATCTGCCCGCCACCGGCAATGACGATGCGCTTGTAAGTCTCGTCGAGACGGCGCATTTCGCTCATAACGGCGCGAATATTCGCTTTGGCAGCGATGAAAAATACCTCGTCGTCGGCCTCGATCACCGTGTCGCCCTGGGGCAGGATCGGCCGGTCACGACGGAAAATCGCCGCGACGCGGGTTTCCACGTTCGGCATGTGTTCACGCAACTGCCGCAGTTGCTGGCCCACCAGCGGCCCGCCGTAATAAGCCCGCACAGCCACCAGTTGCGCCTTGCCTTCGGCGAAGTCGATCACCTGCAAGGCGCCGGGATGCTGGATAAGGCGCTTGATGTAGTTGGTGACCACCTGCTCGGGGCTGATCAGCACGTCCACCGGAATCGCTTCGTTCTGGAACAATTGCTCTTCGCGGGTCAGGTACGCGGCTTCGCGAACCCGGGCGATCTTGGTCGGTGTGTGGAACAAGGTGTGGGCGACCTGGCAGGCGACCATGTTGGTTTCATCGCTGTTGGTCACGGCGACCAGCATGTCGGCGTCATCGGCCCCGGCCTGGCGCAGCACGGTCGGGAATGAGCCGCGACCTTGTACGGTGCGGATGTCCAGGCGGTCGCCGAGATCACGCAGGCGTTCGCCATCGGTGTCGACCACGGTGATGTCGTTGGCTTCGCTGGCCAGGTGTTCCGCCAGCGAACCGCCGACCTGCCCTGCTCCGAGGATGATGATTTTCATCCAGTCACTCCATTGAATCCATTTAACCGCGAGCGGCGGCGATCTTGATCAGCTTGGCGTAGTAGAACCCGTCGTGGCCGCCTTCCTGGGCCAGCAACTGGCGACCATGGGGCTGCTTGATGCCGGCCGTCGTGGCGAGGTCCAGCTCACGGGCGCCCGGCGTGCGGGCGAGGAAGGCTTCGATGACTTCGGTGTTCTCGGTCGGCAGCGTGGAACAGGTGGCGTACAGCAGGATGCCGCCCACTTCCAGCGTGTTCCACATGGCGTCGAGCAGCTCGCCTTGCAGCAGCGCCAGCGCGGCAATGTCGTCGGGTTGGCGGGTCAGCTTGATGTCCGGGTGACGACGGATCACGCCGGTGGCCGAGCATGGCGCGTCCAGCAGGATGCGCTGGAACGGCTTGCCGTCCCACCATGCCTGAGTGTCACGGCCGTCGGCGGCAATCAGTTCGGCGCTCAGCTTCAGGCGTTCGAGGTTTTCCCGCACTCGCACCAGCCGCTTGGCTTCCAGGTCTACCGCTACAACGCCGGCCAGTTTTGGCTCGGCTTCGAGAATATGGCAGGTCTTGCCGCCCGGCGCGCAGCAGGCGTCGAGCACCCGTTGACCGGGGGCCAGGTCGAGCAGATCAGCGGCCAGTTGCGCGGCTTCGTCCTGCACGCTGATCCAGCCCTCGGCGAAACCCGGCAGGCTGCGCACATCGGCGGCGGCGTCGAGCACGATGCCGTCGCGGCTGAAGACACACGGCGTAGCGGCGATACCCGCGTCAGTCAGCAAACCGAGGTAGGCATCCCGGGTGTGGTGGCGACGGTTGACCCGCAAAATCATCGGCGGATGCGCGTTGTTGGCGGCGCAAATGGCTTCCCATTGCTCTGGCCAGAACGCCTTCAGGGACTTCTGCAGCCAGCGTGGGTGGGCGGTTCGCACCACTGGATCGCGTTCCAGTTCGGCGAAAATCGTTTCGCTTTCGCGCTGAGCGTTGCGTAACACGGCGTTGAGCAACGCCTTGGCCCAAGGCTTTTTCAGCTTGTCGGCGCAACCGACGGTTTCACCGATGGCGGCATGGGCCGGGACGCGGGTGTAGAGCAACTGATACAGGCCGACCAGCAGCAGCGCCTCGACATCGGCGTCGGCGGCCTTGAACGGCTTTTGCAGCAGCTTGGCCGCCAGCGCCGACAGGCGTGGCTGCCAGCGTGCGGTGCCGAACGCCAGGTCCTGGGTGAAGCCGCGATCTCGGTCCTCGACCTTGTCCATCTGCGTGGGCAGAGAACTGTTCAGGGAGGCTTTTCCGTTCAGGACAGCAGCGAGTGCCTTGGCGGCGGCCAGACGCGGATTCATTGAGCGTCCGCCGCTTGACCGAGGACAGTGCCGGTGGCGAATTTCTCGCGGCGGCTGTTGAACAGATCGCTGAAGTTCAGCGCCTTGCCACCGGGCAATTGCAGACGGGTCAGGCACAAGGCCTGCTCGCCGCACGCGATGATCAGACCGTCCTTGCTGGCACTTAGGATTTCACCCGGGGCGCCTTTGCCTTCGGCGAGGTTGGCGGCCAGCACTTTCAGTGCTTCGCCATTCAAGGTGCTGTGGGTGATCGGCCACGGGTTGAAGGCACGGACCAGACGCTCCAGCTCAACCGCCGGGCGACTCCAGTCGATGCGTGCTTCGTCCTTGTTCAATTTGTGCGCGTAGGTGGCCAGGCTGTCGTCCTGCACTTCGCCTGCCAGGGTTCCGGCGGCGAGTCCGGCAATCGCCTGGACCACGGCCGACGGTCCCATTTCGGCCAGACGATCGTGCAGGCTACCGCCCGTGTCTTCGGCGCTGATCGGCGTGGCGACCTTGAGCAGCATCGGCCCGGTGTCGAGGCCGGCCTCCATGCGCATCACGGTCACGCCGCTTTCCGCATCGCCGGCTTCCACGGCGCGCTGGATCGGCGCCGCACCGCGCCAGCGCGGCAGCAGCGAGGCGTGGCTGTTGATGCAACCCAGGCGCGGAATATCCAGCACTACTTGCGGCAGGATCAGCCCGTAGGCGACCACCACCATCAAGTCCGGCTTCAGTGCAGCCAGTTCAGCCTGAGCATCTTCGTTGCGCAGGGTCGGCGGTTGCAGCACCGGGATATTGTTTTCCAGCGCCAGCTGCTTGACCGGGCTTGGCATCAGTTTTTGCCCGCGACCAGCCGGACGATCCGGTTGGGTGTAGACCCCGACGATCTCGTAAGGGCTGCTCAGCAGGGCCTTGAGGTGTTCGGCGGCGAATTCCGGGGTGCCGGCAAAGACAATGCGCAGTGGCTCAGTCATGGGTGACGTCTCTTGAAAAGAAAAAGGCTTGCCGCAGCAAGCCTTTGAAGATGGGCATCAGGCGTTCTGGCGATGTAGCTTTTCCAGTTTCTTCTTGATGCGGTCGCGTTTGAGCGTGGACAGGTAATCGACGAACAATTTGCCATTGAGGTGGTCGCATTCGTGCTGGATGCACACGGCGAGCAAATCTTCGGCGATCAGTTCGTAAGGCTGGCCGTCGCGGTCCAGCGCCTTGACCTTGACCCGTTGCGGGCGATCGACGTTTTCGTAGAAGCCTGGCACCGACAGGCAGCCTTCCTGATACTGACCCATCTCGTCGGTCAGCGGTTCGAACTCGGGGTTGATGAACACTCGCGGTTCGGTGCGGTCTTCAGAGAGGTCCATCACGACGATACGTTTGTGCACGTTGACCTGGGTCGCGGCGAGGCCGATGCCAGGCGCTTCATACATTGTTTCAAACATGTCATCGACCAACTGACGCACTTCGTCGTCCACTACGGCCACTGGCTTGGCGATAGTGCGCAGACGCGGATCAGGGAATTCGAGGATGTTTAAAATGGCCATAAGCTTGATTAGTGCACGTGTGAAGTAAGGTCGGGTCGATGGCCTGGCGGGTCCGAAGAAATGCAGGCTACCGTTGTAAAACGTAGCTCCCTTCTGTTGACAAGCAAGTTTTGACAAGCAAGCCGGGAGCGAGCCACTGAGGGCTCTGGCGTTTCACGCGAACGTACATAATAAAGGGATTCACCGCATGAGGAAATCACTACTCGCCCTGCTACTCCTGGCCTCGGCCGGTTTGGCCCACGGGCAAGTGCCGCTCAGGGAAGATATTCCCACCATAAAGCTGTCGCCCCAGGTGCGCAGCAGCCCGGTGACCGAGACGATCCCCGGTATTGCGCTGAAATCGATCAACAGCTTTCTGCTGAGCAACCGCATCGTCGACAAGGCCGAGGATTTCGACAAGGCACCCTACATTGTCGCCGGCGATGCCGAGCGCGTGCTCAGCGGCGCCGGTGACCGCATCTTTGCCCGCGGCCATTTCGATCCGGCGCAACCGGTGTACGGCATCTTCCGCCAAGGCAAGGTCTACACCGATCCGCAGAGCAAGGAAATTCTGGGGATCAATGCCGACGACATCGGCGGCGGCGAGGTCGTGGCCATCGAAGGCGACGTCGCCACCCTGGCGTTGCAACGCACGACCCAGGAAGTCCGCATCGGCGACCGCCTGTTCAGCGGCGAAGAGCGCTCGATCAATTCGACCTTCATACCCAACGCGCCGGGCACCGAGATCAACGGCTTGATTATCGATGTGCCGCGCGGGGTCACGCAGATAGGCGCACTGGACGTGGTCACGCTGAACAAGGGGCAACGCGACGGCCTGGCCGAAGGCAATGTGCTTGCGGTGATGAAGACCGGCGAAACCGTGCGCGACCGGATCACTGGCCAGCCGTTGAAAACTCCCGATGAGCGCGCCGGTCTGCTGATGGTTTTCCGTACCTACGACAAACTCAGCTACGGGCTGGTGCTCAATGCATCGCGCTCGCTGGCGGTCATGGACAAGGTGCGAAATCCGTAAGTGTGCTTCACAAGTTACCAACAGAGTTATCCACAGCTTATTCCCGTTTGTACGGGTGCTCATAACGATCAAGGATGATCCATGTCGCTGTCTGCCGTTACACCGGTTTCCCCTGCGGAACTGGAAGCCCGCTTGCGTTTGCATCGACTGCCGGAACTCGGTCCCGCGCGTTTCAAGAAATTGCTCGAGGCCTTCGGTTCGGCATCCAAAGCTCTCAGTGCGCCCGCCAGTGCCTGGCGTGCACTGGGCCTGCCGCTGGCGTGTTCGCAGGCTCGCCGTTGCGCTGATATTCGCGATGGCGCGAGCCATGCAATGGCCTGGCTGGAGCGTCCGGGTCAGCATTTACTGATGTGGGACCAGCCGGACTACCCGGCACTGCTGGCACAAATCAGCGATGCACCACCGCTGTTGTTTGTCGCTGGCGATCCGGACATTCTGGAAAAACCACAGCTGGCGATGGTCGGCAGCCGTCGCGCGTCCCGGCCAGGGATGGACACCGCTGCCGCGTTTTCCCGCAGCCTGGCGGGTGCCGGTTTTGTCATTACCAGCGGCCTCGCCCTGGGCATTGATGCCGCCGCGCACCAGGCCGCGCTCGATGTCGGCGGGCAAACGGTCGGTGTGCTTGGTACGGGGCTTGAGAAGTTTTATCCACAGCGAAATAGACGCCTGGCGGACACCATGATTGCTTCGGGCAGTGCGGTGCTTTCGGAGTTTCCGCTGGATGCAGGCCCCAGCGCCAGCAACTTCCCTCGGCGCAACCGGATCATCAGTGGTTTGTCGCTCGGGGTGCTGGTGGTCGAAGCCAGTGTCGCCAGCGGTTCACTGATCACCGCGAGGCTGGCGGCGGAACAGGGACGCGAGGTGTTTGCGATGCCCGGGTCGATCCATCATCCCGGCGCCCGCGGCTGCCATCAATTGATCCGTGACGGTGCGGTGCTGGTGGAAACCATCGAACACATCCTCGAAGCCTTGCGAGGCTGGCAACGACTGTCGTTATCCACACAAACCTGCACCCCTGCAACGACTCACCCGCTGTTGAAGTTACTGCATGCCGCGCCTCACACCAGTGAAGCGCTGGCCGATGCAAGCGGCTGGGCCTTGCCGAAAGTGCTGGCGGCGTTGACGGAACTGGAAATGGACGGTCGCGCCGTTTGCGAAAGCGGGCGCTGGTTTGCACGGGTGAGCTAGGTTTTATAAACAAGATCGGTAAACTGCGCAGAGCCTTATTCTGGAGTGTTTTTCATGGTCAACAGTTGGCGTGTGCAACAAGCCGCGCAAGCAATTCGCGCCGGGGCGGTGATTGCCTACCCAACCGAAGCAGTCTGGGGCCTGGGTTGCGACCCGTGGGACGAGGAAGCGGTAGAGCGTCTGCTGCTGATCAAGGGCCGGTCCGTGGATAAGGGGCTGATTCTGGTCGCCGACAATATCCGTCAGTTCGATTTCCTCTTCGAAGACTTCCCCGAGTTGTGGATGGACCGCATGGCCAGTACCTGGCCGGGGCCGAACACCTGGCTGGTGCCGCACCAGAACCTGCTGCCGCAGTGGATTACCGGCGTGCATGAAACCGTGGCGCTGCGGGTCAGCGATCACCCTCTGGTGCGGGACTTGTGCGCGCTGGTCGGGCCGCTGGTGTCGACGTCGGCCAACCCGCAGGGACGTCCGGCGGCGCGTACGCGGATTCGCGTCGAGCAGTATTTCCGTGGCCAGGTGGATCTGGTGCTGGGTGGCAATCTGGGCGGGCGCAAGAACCCGAGCGTGATTCGCGATCTGGCGACCGGCAAGGTTGTGCGCCCGGATTGAGGCCGGGTTGACCTCATTCGCGAGCAAGCCCGCTCCCACACTGGATCTGTGTCGTTCACAAATCCAGTGTGGGAGCGGGCTTGCTCGCGAAGGGGCCCTACCAGTCAACTACCCATTCAGGGCAACAGAACAACCGAACCCGTCGTACGCCGCGCCGACAACTCGGTCTGCGCTTTCGCCGCGTCAGCCAGCGGATAACGCTGGCTGATGTCCACCGTCAGCTTGCCGCTGATGATCATCTCGAACAGTTCGTCGGCCATGCGTTGCAGGTTCTCGGCGTTGTTCGCATAAGTGCCCAGGGTTGGCCGGGTCACGTACAGCGAACCCTTGCCCGCGAGAATCCCCAGGTTCACGCCGTCCACTGCGCCGGACGCATTGCCGAAGCTCACCACCAGCCCCCGCGGCGCGGCGCAGTCGAGTGAAGTCAGCCAGGTGTCCTTGCCGACGCCGTCGTACACCACCGGGACTTTTTTGCCGTCGGTCAATTCCAGCACGCGTTGTGCGACGTTTTCATAGCTGTAGTCGATGGTCGCCCAGGCACCGTTGGCCTTGGCCAGTGCGGCTTTCTCTGCCGAGCTGACCGTACCGATCAGCTTCACGCCCAAGGCCCGGGCCCATTGGCAGGCCAGGGAACCGACCCCACCGGCCGCGGCATGGAACAGGATGGTTTCGCCACCCTTGAGTTCATAAGTCTGACGCAGCAGGTACTGCACAGTCAGGCCCTTGAGCATCACGCCGGCGGCCTGTTCGAAACTGATAGCGTCTGGCAGTTTCACCAGATTGGCCTCGGGCAAGACGTGAACATCACTGTAGGCGCCCAATGGGCCGCTGCCATAGGCCACGCGATCGCCGACCTTGAAGCGGGTCACGTCGCTGCCCACCGCTTCGACCACGCCCGCGCCTTCGGAGCCGACACCCGATGGCAGGGACGGCGGCGGATACAGACCGCTGCGGTAATAGGTGTCGATGAAGTTCAGACCGATCGCCTTGTTGGTCACGCGCACTTCCTTCGGACCTGGCGCGGCGGGCTGGTAGTCCACATATTCGAGCACTTCGGGGCCGCCATGGGCGCGGAACTGGATACGCTTTGCCATCTGAACTCTCCATAGGTCGTTTTACCAAGCTCCCTATCGGACTCCTAAGCTTGATCTTCGTCAACTGCGACGGGTCGACTTGCGATGGTATGCTACGGGCCCATTTGCGCAGGCTGAGCTCCAAGGGAGCACCGCGTAGTTTTGCCCGATTCAAGGTGATGACATGACGACCCGCACCGAGGCCGTAAAGGCCTACCTGCTCGACCTGCAAGACCGTATTTGCGCCGCTCTGGAAGCCGAAGACGGTGGCACGCAATTCGTCGAAGACGCCTGGACCAGGCCGGCCGGCGGTGGCGGTCGCACCCGCGTCATTGAAAACGGCGCGGTGATTGAAAAGGGCGGCGTCAACTTTTCCCACGTCTTCGGCAGCGGTCTTCCACCGTCTGCCAGCGCCCACCGGCCAGAGCTGGCGGGCCGTGGTTTTGAAGCCCTGGGCGTGTCGCTGGTGATTCACCCGCACAACCCGCATGTGCCGACTTCCCACGCCAATGTGCGTTTTTTCATCGCCGAAAAAGAAGGCGAAGAGCCGGTCTGGTGGTTCGGTGGCGGTTTCGACCTGACGCCTTACTACGGCAATGAAGAAGACTGCATCCACTGGCACCGCGTCGCCGAACAGGCCTGCGCGCCGTTCGGTCCTGACGTTTACCCACGTTTCAAGGCCTGGTGCGACAGCTACTTCCACATCAAGCATCGCCACGAGCCGCGCGGCATCGGCGGGCTGTTTTTCGACGACCTGAACGAGTGGGATTTCGACACCAGCTTTGCTTTCATGCGCGCCATCGGCGATGCGTACATCGACGCCTACCTGCCAATCGTGCAGCGCCGCAAGAACGATGCGTTCACCGCCCAGCAGCGTGAGTTCCAGGAATTCCGCCGTGGCCGCTACGTTGAATTCAACCTGGTCTATGACCGCGGCACGTTGTTCGGCCTGCAATCGGGTGGGCGTACCGAGTCGATCTTGATGTCGCTGCCGCCGCAAGTGCGCTGGGGTTACGACTGGAAGGCCGAGCCTGGCAGCGAAGAAGCTCGCCTGACCGAGTACTTCCTGCAAGACCGCGATTGGTTGGCCGAAGCCTGAACGAGGAATCCTGATGGACCGTTATGTCGTATTCGGTAACCCGATTGGCCACAGCAAGTCGCCGCTGATCCATCGCCTGTTTGCTGAGCAGACCGCGCAGAAGCTGGACTACAACACGTTACTGGCGCCACTCGACGACTTTTCCACCTGTGCCCGGACGTTTTTCCTCGAAGGACGCGGCGCCAATGTGACGGTACCGTTCAAGGAAGAGGCCTATCGACTGGCGAACAACCTGACCCCGCGGGCGCAGCGGGCGGGTGCGGTCAATACCCTGAGCAAGTTGGCCGATGGCAGTCTGCTGGGCGACAACACCGATGGTGCCGGGCTGGTGCGCGACCTGACGGTCAACGCCGGATTCAGCCTCAAGGGCAAACGCATCCTGCTGCTCGGTGCCGGCGGTGCGGTGCGCGGTGCTTTGGAGCCGTTGCTGGCCGAGCAACCTGCGTCGGTGATCATCGCCAACCGCACGGTGGACAAGGCCGAGCTGCTGGCGGAATTGTTCGGCGATCTGGGGCCGGTATCGGCCAGCGGTTACGACTGGTTGCAGGAGTCGGTGGACCTGATCATCAACGCGACGTCGGCGAGCCTGACCGGCGATGTGCCGCCGATTGCACCCAGCCTGATCGAACCGGGCAAAACGGTGTGCTACGACATGATGTACGGCAAGGAACCGACCTCGTTTTGCCGCTGGGCCAGCGAACACGGCGCGGCGGTGGCGATGGATGGTTTGGGAATGCTTGCCGAACAAGCGGCGGAAGCGTTCTTCCTGTGGCGTGGCGTGCGACCGGATACGGCGCCGGTGCTGGCGGAGTTGCGTCGGCAGCTGGCCCTATAACCTACTGTAGGAGCGAGCTTGCTCGCGAAAAACCCGAGGGCACCTTAGGCATCTGGTTTTGCGCGTTTTCGTTCACGACCTTCGTCGGAGCGCCGCCCGGAGCAAGCTCGCTCCTACAGGGGGCGGTGTTTCAATCCTCAAACCGGATCGGGCATTTCTCCGCCCCTTCGAGCTTCCTCAACTCTTCCACCACCTGCGGCCGTGCCCGGCGCAAGGTCAGGCTGCGATCTTGACGCAACAGGCGCCGCGCCTCCTGATGCAGCATTTCCACCCCTGAATAATCGATGAAGTTGATCTGCTGCGCCTCGATCACCACCCGCACGCCATGCATCCGTTGCAGACGCACTTGCAGGTAGTGGCTGGCACCGAAAAAGATCGAACCGCCCACCCGCAGAATATCCTCCTCGCCATCTCGTACATGCTGCACCCGGGGTTGCGATGTGCGTTTGAGGTAGAAAAAAAGCGAGGCCAATACGCCGGCGTAGATCGCCGTTTGCAACTCCAGCAGCAGCGTGGCGACGCAGGTCAGTGCCATGACCGCGAATTCAGCACGGCTGACCCGCAACAACGCGCGAATGCCGCGATGGTCCACCAGTCCCCAGGCGATCAACAGAATGCTGCCGGCCATGGCCGGAATCGGGATGTGCGCGATCAGGCTCGCACCGAAGATCGCAAACAGCGCCACCCACAATGCCGAAAAGATCCCGGCCAGTGGCGAACAGGCCCCCGCTTCATAGCTCAGGCCTGAGCGAGTGAAGGAGCCGGCCGACAGCGATCCGGAAAAAAACGCCCCGACGATATTCGACAAGCCCTGGGCACGAACTTCCTGATTCGCGTCGAGTAATTGCTGCGAACGTGCAGAAATCGAGCGGGCAATCGACAGGCTGGTGACCAGCCCGAGCATTCCGACCGCCACCGCGCTGGGCAGCAGGCGCAGGATCAGGTCGAGGTCCAGCGGCAACGGACTGAAGGGCGGCAATTGGCCGATGAATGCGTTGACCAGTTGCACGTGCCCGAACATCGATGGCCAGAGCCAGACCAGCAATCCGCCGAGAACCAGAGTGATCAGGAGCGTCGGCCAGCGTGGCAGCAGCAGTTTGAGGGTCACGCCCACCACCACCGTCGCCAGCCCCAGCGCCAGCGAAGGTCTGTCCATTTCGCCGAGATGGAGCAACAACGTGATGAAGCTATCCAGCGCGGTGGCTTGGCTGGGCAAGTCCAGCCCCAGCAGGTTAGGCAATTGACCGATGGCAATCACCACGGCAGCACCCAGGGTGAAGCCGAGTACCACCGAGTGCGAGACGAAATTCACCAGCGCGCCAAACCGCAGCAAACCCAGCAGCCACTGAAAGATGCCGGCAAGAAACGTCAGCAACAGGATCAACATGACGTAGTCCTGCGTGGCCGGAACGGCCAGAGGACTGACGCTGGCATACAGGACAATCGAGATGGCCGCCGTAGGACCGCAGATCAAATGCCACGACGAGCCCCAGAGGCAGGCGATCAGCACGGGGATGATTGCGGCATAGAGGCCGTATTCCGGTGGCAGGCCGGCAATCAGCGCGTAGGCAATGGATTGCGGCAACGCCAGAATCGCGCCGCTGAGGCCGACGATCAGGTCACGACCGACGCTGGCGCGGGTTTGCTTGGGCAGCCAACTGAGGAATGGAAAGAGTGAATGGCGGCTTGGCAGGGCCATGGGGCCTCTCGGTGAATAAACGGCGAAAATGTCAGGGTGGTGGGTCAGAACCAGTTGTGCAAGGGCGACCATCGAATCGCGGGCAAGCCCGCTCTCACAAGGATCTCCGAAAACCTGTGGGAGCGGGCTTTCCCGCGATGGCGTCCTTGAACGTTACAACTTGGCTTTCACCGCCGGCAACGCATCCTGCCCATCTACGGTCTTCACCCCATCGAGCCACTTGTCCAGTACCGCGGGGTTGGCCTTGATCCATGCCTTGGCTGCGTCGGTATTGCTGACTTTCTTGTTCACCACCTCGGCCATGATGCTGTTCTCCATGTCCTGGGTGAAACTCAGGTTGGTCAGCAGCTTGCCAACGTTCGGACAGGCCTGTGCATAACCTTTGCGGGTCAGGGTATGAACGCTGCCGGTGTCGCCGAAGTATTTCTCGCCGCCCTTGAGGTAATGCATTTTCAGCTGCACGTTCATCGGGTGTGGGGTCCAGCCGAGGAAGGTTACGAATTTCTGTTTTTTCACCGCGCGGGACACTTCTGCCAGCATTGCCTGCTCGCTGGACTCGACCAGTTTCCACTGGCCCATGTCGAAATCGTTTTTCTTGATGATCTCTTGCAGTGAGATGTTCGCCGGTGCGCCGGAACCGATGCCGTAGATCTTGCGGTCGAACTTGTCGGCGTATTTGTTCAGGTCGGCAAAGTCATGCACACCCGCGTCCCACACGTAGTCCGGGACGGCGAGGGTGAATTCGGTGCCGTCGAGGTTCTTCGCCAGTTGCGTGACATCGCCGCTGGCGACGAATTTGTCGTAGAAGCCCTGCTGCGCCGGCATCCAGTTACCCAGGAACACATCGACCTGGCCATCCTTGAGCCCGCCAAAGGTGATCGGCACCGCGAGGGTATCAACCTTGGCCTTGTAGCCCATGCCGTCCAGCAGAAACCCGGTGATGGCATTGGTCGCGGCAATGTCGCTCCAGCCCGGGTCGGCCATCTTCACCGTCTCGCAACTCTGATCGGCAAACGCCGATGCACTGCCTAGAGCCAGGAGCCCGATCGTCAGTACTGTGGATAACCTTTGCATGGACTTCCCCTTAACATTATTAGTTTTGGCAGGGTTGTGGATAACGTGCTTTACGCTCCAGATCGTCGAGGTCGATGTGGTTACGCATGTATTGCTGACTGGCGTCCACCAGCGGCTGATGATCCCAGCTCTTCAGCTTGCCGAGGGTCAGCGCCTCGGCCACGAAACGTCGACGCCGCTGGCTGGCGAGCACCTGCTGGTGAATCGCCGGGATGTTCCATTTGGTCCGCGCTTCGGCAAGAAAATCGTCGAATAGCTGGCGATGTTGCGGCGAATGGCTGAGTTCCTCCAGTTCGCGAGGGTCGTTGTGTACGTCGAAGAGTAGGCAAGGGTCGTCTTCGCTGTAGATGAATTTGTAGGCACCGCGGCGGATCATCATCAACGGGCTGATGGTGCCTTCGGCCATGTATTCGCCGAACACTTCGTCGTGACCGCCCTGCCCTTGCAGGTGCGGCACCAGCGAACGGCCATCCAGCGGCAAGCCAGGTTCCAGAGTGCCTCCGGCCAGTTCAACGAAGGTCGGCAACAGGTCGGCGGTCGAAACGCTGGCGCTGACTCGGCCGGCACCGAATTGCCCCGGTGCGCTGATCAGCAGCGGCACCCGTGCGGCCATTTCATACCAGTGCATTTTGTACCAGAGGCCACGTTCGCCGAGCATGTCGCCGTGGTCGCCGGAGAAGACGATGATGGTGTCGTCGATCAACCCAGTATCTTCGAGGGTTTGCAGGAGTTTGCCGACGTTACTGTCGATATAGCTGCACGCTCCGAAATAGGCGCGGCGGGCATCGCGGATCTTATCCACAGGCAATGGCTTGTCCCACAGGTCGTAAACCTTGAGCAAACGCTGGGAGTGTGGATCGAGTGAATGCTGATCCGGGGCTGTAGGCAGCGGGATGTCGGCATCGTCGTACAAATCCCAGAAGGCTTTGGGAATGGTGTACGGGTCGTGTGGGTGAGTCATCGAAACGGTCAGGCAGAACGGCTGGTCTCCATCTTCGCGGATATGATCGAACAGGTATTGCTGGGCCTTGAACACCACCTCTTCGTCGAAATCCAGCTGATTGGTGCGCACACACGGGCCGGCTTGCAGCACCGACGACATGTTGTGATACCAGGTCGGGCGCACGTCCGGTTCATCCCAGTTCACTGCCCAGCCGTAGTCGGCCGGGTAAATGTCACTGGTCAGGCGTTCTTCGTAGCCATGCAGCTGGTCTGGTCCACAGAAATGCATCTTGCCCGACAGGGCGGTGCGGTAGCCGAGGCGGCGCAAGTAATGGGCATAAGTCGGTACCTCGGCGGGGAAATCGGCGGCGTTGTCGTAGGCGCCGATCTTGCTCGGCAACTGGCCGCTGACCAGGGTAAATCGCGACGGCGCGCACAGGGGGCTGTTGCAATAAGCAGAATCGAACACCACGCCTTGTGCGGCGAGGCGGCTGAGATGGGGCAGCTTGATGGGCGACGGGCCGTAGAACGGCAACATTGGCGCGGCCATTTGATCGGCCATGATGAAAAGAATGTTCTTGCGCTTCATGTGATCGCGGCATTCCATAGTGGATGTTTATGCGAGAGTGCTGGCTTCGAGAATGAAACCCTCACGCTTTGCGGTAAAGCCCATACACGGCAATGACTAGGATAAGCACAGCTTATGTATGACGCCCTTGGTGACCTGTCACTGGATTTGCTTCGTGCCTTCGAAGCGGCGGCCCGTCAGCGCAGCTTCACCGCTGCGGCGGTTGAACTGGGTACGACGCAACCGGCCATCAGCCAGCAGATCAAGCGCCTGGAAGAACAATTGGCGACCCGCCTGTTCGACCGCATTTATCGTGGAATCGGACTGACCGAGGCCGGGCAGATTCTTTTCGAGCAGGTTCAGCTCGGATTGCAGAATATCGACGCAGGATTGAGCGCAATCAGCGCACAGCAACAGCATGAAGTGCTGCAAGTTGCCACGGATTTTGCCTTCGCAGCCTATTGGTTGATGCCGCGTCTGCACCGCTTTCACGCGGCCAATCCGCAGGTAGATGTCAGCCTGGTCACCAGTGAACGCAGTCATAACATGCTACGTACTGATATCGATGTGGCGGTGCTGTTTGGCGATGGCCGTTTCAAGCAGGGTGAAAGCCATTGGCTGTTCAGCGAGGAAGTGTTTCCGGTGTGCAGCCCGCAGTTGTTGAGCGAGCGGACCTTACCCTTGCCGGCCCAGGCATTGCTGGAGTTTCCGTTGCTGCACCTGCGTGGGGAACACAGCAGTAACTGGTTCGACTGGAGTGGTGTGTTCCGCGAGCTGGGCATCACCTCGCCCCCGGCGCCCGGACAGTTGCGCTTCGACAACTACACCCTGCTGATTCAGGCCGCGATTGGCGGTCAGGGCGTGGCCATTGGTTGGCGGCACCTTGTGGATAACTTGCTCGCGCAAGGGTTGTTGTGTCGGCCGATCGGCGAAACGGTGATGTCGAGGCTGGGTTACTACGTGGTTCTGCCCCAGCGCAAACGGCGTGGAGCTTTGATCCAGCAGTTTGTGGATTGGTTGATGGCCGAGCAGGCCAGTAGTGCGGAGTCGTTGTCGGGGTTGTCATTGCCTTCGATTGCGGTGTGAAACGTGAAACGATCACAACTTGTGCCGCGTGATCTGCTCGACCGGATATAGGGGATTTCAAATGCAACACATAACGGGCTACCACGCCCATGTCTATTTCGACGCCAGCACCATCGATCAGGCGCGAGCCTTGTGTGAACAGGCGGCGCAATTGTTTCCACTGAAAATGGGCCGCGTGCACGAGCGTCCGGTCGGTCCGCACCCGGACTGGAGCTGCCAGTTGGCGTTCGAACCGCAGGTTCTGGGCGACGTGCTGCCGTGGCTGGCGCTGAACCGCAAGGGTCTGGTGGTGTTCCTGCACCCGGACACCGGCGACGATCTGCTCGACCACACCGAGCACGCGATCTGGATGGGCGCGATTCGGCCGTTGGATCTGTCTATTTTTTGATCAGAGTGTTTCTTCAGCCTCGCCGGGCAAGTGTTCGTCCAGGTGCAGCCACGGCAAGCGGCTGTCGGTCCAGATGTGCCGCTCGGCCGGTGCTTGCTCGGGATGGTCGAGGGTGGCGATGGTCAGGTCGATGGTTTCCGGGCTCAGGTGCGTCACCACCGCCAGTTGCGCTCCACAGTGGCCGCAGAAGTATCGCGCGCAGGTGGATGAGGAGTCGTACCGCGACGGTGTCCCGGCCAACCATTGAAAGGCGGATGCCGGCACGGTGATCCAGGTGGTCACGATGCCGCCGCTGACCCGTCGGCAAATCGAGCAATGGCAGTGGACGATATCGTGCAGCGGCCCGCTGAATTGATAGCGCAGTTGCCCACAGTGGCAGCCGCCGGTGTGAGTTTTGTTCATGGCATTCCTCCTGATGCGTCATTACTGACGCCTTCGCGAGCAAGCCCGCTCCCACATCAGCTTTGTGTACGACACAGAACCAGTGTGGGAGCGGGCTTGCTCGCGAAGGCTGTAACCCGGTTCACCTCCCAGCCCCGGTCCGACGACCGGTCGTGCATCCGGTCAAAGCTTTCATCACCGAAAGCTGGCTGAAAGCTTCCCCGATTAGGATCGCCCCCACTACCGGCAACAGACCGGTTGGCCAATGCCAGCGTGTTATCGCTCGCACAGCCCATTTAACAACAACAATGGTGATTCTGATGTCCTCTTCTACCCGCCGCTTCGCTGCAACTCCACCCGTACGCCTCGTGCTTTCCGTTCTGCGCTGATCACGCCCGATCCGCCCATTCCCTAGCCGCGCTACGCCTGGAGTATTCCCATGCTGACTTTCCTTGGCTTCGCCATGGTCATCACGTTCATGTTCCTGATCATGACCAAGCGCCTGTCCGCGCTGATCGCCCTGATCATCATCCCGATCATTTTCGCGCTGTTTGGCGGTTTTTCGCCGAAGATTGGCCCGATGATGCTCGAAGGCATCACCAAGCTTGCGCCAACCGGCGTGATGCTGATGTTCGCTATTTTGTACTTCGCCCTGATGATCGACTCCGGCCTGTTCGACCCGGCCGTGCGCAAGATCCTCAAACTGGTCAAGGGCGACCCGCTGAAAGTTTCGGTCGGTACCGCCGTACTGGCGCTCGTCGTTTCCCTCGATGGTGACGGCGCGACCACTTACATGATCTGCGTGGCCGCGATGCTGCCGCTCTACAGCCGTATCGGCATGAGCCCGCGGATCATGGCCGGCCTGATCATCCTAGCCGGTGGCGTGATGAACATGACCCCATGGGGTGGCCCGACAGCTCGCGCTGCCAGTGCGTTGCATGTGGATCCGTCCGACATCTTCGTACCGATGATTCCTGCGATGCTGGCCGGTGTGGTGGCGATCCTGGTCATTGCCTACTTCTACGGCAAGCGTGAACGTGCGCGTCTGGGTGAACTGCACCTGGTGGGCGATGAAATCGACCACAGCGAAATCAGCGTTTCGCAGTTCCCGGATGCCCGTCGTCCGAATCTGATCTGGTTCAACGGCGCCCTGACCCTGGCCCTGATGGGCACCCTGATCGCCGGCCTGCTGCCGTTGCCGGTGCTGTTCATGGTGGCGTTCAGTATTGCCATGATCGTCAACTATCCTTGCCTGCAGCAGCAGAAGGATCGCGTCGCGGCTCACGCCGGTAGCGTGCTGGCGGTAGTCGGGCTGATCTTTGCGGCCGGTATCTTCACCGGTATCCTGACCGGCACCGGGATGGTCGACGCCATGTCGAAAAGCCTGCTGGCGGTGATTCCGGACTTTCTCGGCCCGTACCTGGCGGTGATCACGGCGCTGGTCAGCATGCCGTTCACCTTCTTCATGTCGAACGATGCATTTTATTACGGCGTGTTACCGGTTCTTGCCGAGGCCGCCAGCCATTACGGTATAACCGCGGTGGAAATGGCACGTGCCTCGATCGTCGGTCAGCCCGTCCACCTGTTGAGCCCGCTGGTTCCATCGACTTATTTGTTGGTGGCCCTGGCCGGCATCGATTTCGGTGACCACCAGCGCTTCACCCTGAAGTGGGCAGTGCTGGTTTGTATCTGCATACTGATTGCTGCACTGCTGTTGGGGACTTTCCCGATGTTCAGCACTCTATAAGCCCAAGACTCACCACTTCGGGTCCAGGCTTCGCTGTTTGAAGCCTGGGCCCTTTGTGGTTTAACAATCGCTCAAAGGAATACACATGGAATGGCTGACCAACCCTGAAATCTGGGTTGCCTTCTTCACCCTGACCGCCCTGGAAATCGTCCTGGGCATCGATAACATCATCATGATTTCGATCCTGGTCAGCCGCATGCCCAAGCATATGCAGGCGCGCACCCGGATTTTCGGCCTGGCGCTGGCCATGGTCACGCGAATCCTGCTGCTGCTGTCGATCACCTGGGTCATGCGCCTCACGGCGGACCTGTTCGTGGTATTCGGCCAGGGTATTTCCGGACGCGACCTGATTCTGTTCTTCGGTGGTCTGTTCCTGCTGTGGAAGAGTTCGCAAGAGATGTACCACGCGCTGGAAGGTGAAGACGAAACCAGCGACGAGCCAAGCGGCAAGGGCGGCAACTTCCTCTACACCATCATCCAGATCGCGATCATCGACATCGTGTTCTCGCTGGACTCGGTGATCACCGCGGTCGGCATGGTCTCCCACGTACCGGTCATGGTCGCGGCGATCATCGTGGCGGTGCTGGTGATGATGTGGGCATCTGGCACCATCAGCGAGTTCATCGACAAGCACCCGTCGCTGAAGATGCTGGCGCTGTCGTTCCTGTTGATCGTCGGTACTGTGCTGATTGCCGAATCCTTCGACGTGCATATCCCTAAAGGCTACGTCTACTTCGCCATGGCGTTCTCGCTGGCAGTGGAAGCGATCAACATCAAGATGCGCACCGCGATTGCGAAAAAGAAAAAGCAGCAGGATCCGGTGAAACTGCGCAAGGACATTCCGGGTCAGTAACCCTGTAGGAGCGAGCTTGCTCGCGATGGACTCGAGCGCTCCGCGTTAACCTCGTAAACACGCGTTTTCGTTAACGACCATCGCGAGCAAGCTCGCTCCTACATAAAATCGGGGCCATCGGGCCCCTTTTTCATGCCTGCGTGAACGGGATTTCATGACGGTTTTGTTTCAATCCCTTCTTTGGCTATGCGATGCTGGCGCGCAGACCGTTAGCCAACTACAGCTTAAGTACAGAACGAAGAACGTAGAACGTCGCGCGGTACCGTCAACTTGCTCCTTTGGGGCGCTACACCACAGGGGGTCATTATGCTCACCCTGCTCAATTTGCTTTCTGCCGTGGCCCTGCTGATCTGGGGCACGCACATCGTCCGAACCGGCATTCTGCGGGTCTACGGCACCAATCTGCGCCATGTCATTGGCCAGAACGTGTCCAAACGCTGGTTGGCTTTCGTCTCCGGGATCGTCGTGACAGCGATGGTCCAGAGCAGCAACGCCACTGCCATGCTCGTCACTTCCTTTGTCGGCCAGGGCCTGATGGCGCTGACCCCGGCGCTGGCCACCATGCTTGGCGCGGACGTCGGTACGGCGCTGATGGCGCGGGTGCTGACGTTCGATCTGTCGTGGCTGTCGCCGTTGCTGATTTTTGTCGGGGTGATTTTCTTTCTGTCGCGCAAGCAGACCCGACTCGGGCAGTTGGGCCGTGTCGCCATTGGCTTGGGGTTGATCATTCTGGCGCTGCAACTGATTGTCGAAGCGGCGCATCCGATTACCCATGCCAAAGGGGTGAAGGTGATTTTCGCCTCGCTCACCGGCGACATCCTGCTCGACGCCCTGGTCGGTGCGCTGTTCGCGATGATTTCCTATTCCAGTCTGGCCGCTGTACTGCTGACCGCGACCCTGGCGGGTGCCAACGTGATCAGTCTGCCGGTGGCCATCGGACTGGTGATCGGCGCCAATATCGGCAGCGGCGTACTCGCCTTTCTCAGCACCAGCATGCAGAACGCCGCCGGGCGCCAAGTGGCGCTGGGCAGCTTGCTGTACAAACTGATTGGTCTTTTATTGATCATACCGGTGCTCGATCCGCTGGTGCACTGGCTCGATGGCTTCGATTTCAGCCCCCAGGAAATGGTCATTGGCTTTCACCTGCTCTACAACACCGCGCGCTGCCTGATCCTGCTGCCCAGCATCGAGCCGATGGCCAGGTTTTGTGCCTGGGTGCTGCCGGAGCGCCCGCAGGCCAACGGCACGGCCAAGCCCCGGCATCTTGACCCCACTGCGTTGGTTACGCCCGGTTTGGCGCTGGCCAACGCGGCCCGGGAAACCCTGCGCATGGGCGACCTGATCGACAGCATGCTCGAAGCCATGCTCGACGTGTTGCGCGGCAAGCAAACCGCCGTCACCCAGGAAATTCGCCGCCTGACCGACGATGTGGAAGCGCTCTACAGCGCGATCAAGTTGTATCTGGCGCAAATGCCCCGGGAAGATCTCAGCGATCAGGACAGCCGGCGCTGGGCGGAAATCATCGAACTGGCGATCAACCTGAAACTCGCCAGCGACTTGATCGAACGCATGCTGCGCAAGATTCAGCAGCAGAAAACCTCGCAGCGCCGGTCGTTTTCCGAAGTCGGGCTGGACGAGTTGACCGGGCTGCATACTCAGCTGATTTCCAGCCTGCGGCTCGGGATGTCGGTGTTTCTCAGTGGCGACCCGGAAAGTGCCCGTCAACTGGTGCGTGAAAAACGTCGGTTTCGTGCACAGGAACGGCGTCTGGCCCATGCCCATGTCAGCCGCTTGCAACGTAAAATCGTGCAAAGTATCGAAACCAGTTCGTTGCACCTGGAGCTGATCGCCGACATGAAGCGCCTGAATTCGCTGTTTTGCAGCAGTGCCTACGTGGTGCTGGAAACATCGGACACCGGCGCGCTGGTGGTCGACGATTTGAGCGACATCACTCATTCACCCTGAACGTCCACAGTTGCCTGAAGTCTGTTGAACTTACGCTGGCCGTATGGAACCCGTTATGCGTTGTCTGTTGCTCGCCTGCCTGTTGCTTGGTTCATTCCCGTCATTCGCCCTGGATCGCTTCCAGGTCGAGGGCTACACCCTGCGCAACGGTTTGCAGTTGCTGCTCAAGCCCGGCACCGACCATGGGCATGTGGCAATCCGGCTGGTGGTCGGTGTTGGCCTGGACGATTTCAACTGCGAAGAAAAGGAGTTGCCGCATTTGCTGGAACACCTGCTGTTCAGCGGCATCGACGCCAGCGGCGAAGGTGGCCTGGAAGAGCGCATGCAGGCCTTGGGTGGTGAGTGGAACGCCTACACCAGTAACGCCGATACGACTTTCGTCATCGAGGCGCCGGCGAAAAACCAGCGCAAGGTGCTCGACCTGCTGCTGGCGCTACTGACCCAGACCCGCTTCGACGACTACGCCATCAACGCTGCCAAGCAAGTGGTCGAGCGTGAAGACGGCGGCCACTACTCGCACCTGCAACGCTGGCTCGATCGTCAGGACCTGGGCCACACCGCCAGCAACCAGCTGGCCGTGGAACTGGGCCTCAAATGCCCGGAGCGTGCACAAGTCGATGACCTGACCCGTGAGCAACTGGAGCAGGTGCGCAAGGACTGGTATGCGCCGAACAACATGACCCTGATCGTGGTCGGCGACCTCGACAAGTTGCTGCCGGCCTATCTGGAGCGGGCGTATGGCGGGCTGGAAGCGATTACCCCCGGCGAGCATCCGCCGCTGCCGCAAATCCAGGTCAGCGCCGCCCACGAGCGCACCCTGCCCCACGGTTTGGTCGGCAACGGCGCCAAATTGCACTGGCTGGTGCCGGAGCCAGTGCTGGAAGATGGACACGACGAAACCTTCGATTTGCTCAAGGATTATCTGGATTGGGCGCTCTATCGCCAGCTGCGCCTGGCTCACGGTTTGTCCTACGGCCCGTGGGCGGAACGCGAGGTGTTCGGCGGCGTGGGTTTCATGAGCCTCAATGCCGATCTTGAGCGCGACGACGTAGCCGCTGCCGAACACGTGCTCGATGACTTGAAGGCCGAACTGCTCAAGGACGGCCTCAATGCCGACACCTTCAACCGCCTCAAACAGGCCGCGATTGCCCGTCAGACCTGGGCCGTACAAGGCAACAGTGCGTTGGCCGACTACTACTGGAGCGCCATCGGCGACTACCAGGACGGCCGTTTCGCCAACCCGGCCCGGGAGCTGGAAGGGGTGACGCTGGAAGAGGCGAACAAGGCCGTGCGTGAATTGCTCCTGCAACCGGGGTATTTGCGGATCGAGAAGCCTTTGTTCAGTTATGACCAGTTGATGTGGTTGGTGGTCGGGGTGTTGGGGTTGCTGGTGTTGAGTGTGGTGGGCTGGCGTTTGCATCGCAGGAAGTAACCACTCTGTTTGGCAGGAAAACTCCTTGTGGGAAACACAATCCCCCTGTGGGAGCGAGCTTGCTCCGGGCGGCGTTCCGACGATGAGGCCATGTCATTCAACATTAAAGTTGACTGATCCGCCGCCATCGTCGGAACGCCGCCCGGAGCAAGCTCGCTCCCACAGGTGGCGTGGTGTCACTGACCGTGAACCCTCGCCACAGCGCCGCGCCAACGGTACCCTGTCGAGGTTTTTTCCTACGACTACTGTGAACCCGCCGAATGCAAAACCTGACCCTTTTCGTACAGCGCATCCTCGAATTGATGAAGCGCTACCCTGGGGTCATTGCGCTCTGTGGTTTCATCTCCGGGGTGGGCAGTTTCATTCTGGTCGATCGCCAGCAAGGCCTGGCGAGCTGGATCACCACAATCATGCTGATCAGCTGGATCTGGTTGATGCTGGAAAACAGCCTGACCAAGCTGTTCACGCGCGTATTCAAACGAGAAATCCCGGAGCCGTTGCTGCGTTACGCGACGCAGATGATCCACCAGGAAAGCCTGTTTTTTGTCCTGCCGTTCTTTTTCATCACCACGACGTGGAACAGCGGCCAGTTGGTGTTCACCGGGCTGTTGGGTATCGCGGCGCTGATTTCGATCATCGATCCGCTCTACTACAAATGGCTGGCGCCACGGCGCTGGGCGTTTCTGGCCCTGCACACCCTGACCCTGTTCGCCGCGCTGCTCACCGCGTTGCCGGTGATCATGCACCTGACCACCGCGCAAAGTTTCAAATGGGCGCTGGGTATCTCGGTACTGTTGTCGTTCCCGAGCCTGGCGTCGATCTTCCCGATTCGTACCGTACGCAGTGCGTTGGCGATTTTGAGTATCACCCTGGGCATCGGTTTCGTTGGTTGGGAACTGCGCTCGTGGGTGCCACCGGCGACGCTGTGGATGACCGATGTGGCCATCAGCACGCAAATGCAGGACCGTACGCCAGGCGCCAGCCTCGACGAAGTCAGCGCCGAGCAGATTCGCAATGGCGGGCTCTACGCGTACACCGCGATCAATGCCCCGCGTGGCCTGGACGAACGGATTTATCACGTCTGGCAATTCAACGGTAAGGAGGTCGATCGCATCGCTCTGGATATCCGCGGCGGGCGCAAGGAAGGTTACCGGGCCTGGACCCACAAGCAGAATTTCCCGGGCAACCCGGCCGGCAAATGGCAGGTTCGGGTGCTGACCGAAGATGGCCAGGTCATCGGCGTGCTGCGCTTCAAAGTCACGGACAGCACAGCGATCAAAGAAAAGTAGTGCGCTTCGTGCTATTACGTACAGCTGCGTAATCACTGAACAAGCACGGAGCCTATGATCAGCAGCACGATGGCCGGCAACGCCAGATTAGATACGTCGATTACCCCTGCGCGGTTGCGGGTGACGGGCGACTGGACGCTTGCCCATTACGCTGACCTCAAGCTGGTGAGCGAAAAACTCCACGGCCAGTACGACGCCAACACCCCCATCGACCTCAATGGCCTGGGCGCCCTCGACACCGCTGGTGCCTCGCTACTGGTCGAGCTGCTCGGCTCCGAGCGCCTAGGCCGCTCCGCCGAACACCCGGATTGCACACTCTCCGCCGCCGACCGCGCGTTGCTGCAAACCGTCTACTGTTCGTTGACCGATTTCTGTGTACCGATCAAGGAACCGGAAGTCAGCGTTGCCATTCAATTGCTGACCCGCATTGGCCGCGCGGTGGACGCCGTCTGGCAGGACACCCTGCAACTGCTGGGTTTCGTCGGCCTGATCATCGAAACCATCGCCCGCGGCCTGTTCCGGCCAAAACGCTGGCGCGTCACACCAATGATCGCGCACATCGAACAGACCGGCCTCGATGCCGCCCCAATCGTTGCCCTGCTGACGTTTCTGGTGGGTGCCGTGGTGGCGTTTCTCGGGTCGACGGTGCTGGCCACTTTCGGTGCCACAGTCTTTACCGTGGACCTGGTGGGATTCGCCTTCCTGCGCGAATTCGGTGTGCTGCTGACCGCGATCCTGATGGCCGGGCGCACCGCCAGTGCGTTCACGGCGCAGATCGGTTCGATGAAGGCCAACGAAGAAATCGACGCCATTCGCACCCTGGGCCTCGACCCCGTGGAATTGCTGGTGGTGCCGCGGGTCCTGGCGTTGCTGATCGCCCTGCCGATGCTGACCTTCCTGGCGATGCTGTCGGGGATTATCGGCGGTGGCGTGGTCTGCGCCGTGGCGCTGGATATCTCTCCGGCGATGTTCATATCGCTGCTGCAAACCGACATCGGCGTTCAGCACTTTCTGGTGGGGATCGTCAAAGCGCCGGTTTTCGCCTTCCTCATCGCCGCGATTGGTTGCCTCGAAGGCTTCAAGGTCAGCGGCAGCGCCGAGTCCGTCGGTGCCCACACCACGTCGAGCGTGGTGCAATCGATTTTCGTGGTGATCGTGATGGATGCGATAGCCGCGATGTTTTTCATGGAGATGGGTTGGTGAGTCGTATCCCCCGAGCGCCCTCCGAGGCGGTGATTGAGGTGCGTGGGTTGTGCAATCGCTTTGGCCGCCAGAGCGTGCACGAGAACCTCGACCTGGACTTGTACAAGGGTGAGATCCTCGCCGTGGTCGGCGGCTCCGGCAGCGGTAAATCGGTGCTGCTGCGCAGCATTGTCGGGTTGCGTCAGCCCAGCGAAGGCGTGGTGAAAGTCTTCGGCAAGAACCTGCCGACCTTGTCCGAGCACGAGCGCTCGCTGGTGGAACGACGCTTTGGCGTGCTGTTCCAGAAGGGCGCGCTGTTCTCTTCGCTGACGGTGACCGAGAACGTCGCCCTGCCGCTGATCGAACACGCCGGTTTGAGCCGCAACGACGCCGAGCACCTGGCGGCGGTGAAAATGGCCCTGGCCGGGTTACCGCTGTCGGCGGCGGAGAAGTACCCCTCGTCGCTGTCCGGCGGCATGATCAAGCGTGCCGCACTGGCCCGGGCATTGGCACTGGACCCGGACATCCTGTTTCTCGACGAACCCACCGCCGGCCTCGATCCGATTGGCGCCGCCGCGTTCGACCAATTGATCCTGACCCTGCGCGATGCCCTGGGCCTGAGTGTCTTTCTGGTGACCCACGACCTCGACACGCTCTACACCATCACCGACCGGGTGGCGGTGCTGGCGCAGAAAAAAGTGCTGGTGGCGGACGCCATCGACAAGGTGTCGGAAACCGACGATGCGTGGATTCACGAATACTTCCATGGCCCTCGCGGCCGCGCGGCATTGACGGCCGCCCAACAGCTCAAAGAGGTCTGACATGGAAACCCGAGCCCATCATGTATTGATTGGCCTGTTCACCGTGATTGTGGTGACGGCCGCGCTGCTGTTCGGCCTGTGGCTGGCCAAGTCCAGTGTCGACACCGAGTTCAAGGACTACGAAGTCGTGTTCAACGAGGCGGTCAGCGGATTGTCCAAGGGCAGTTCCGTGCAGTACAGCGGGATCAAGGTCGGCGACGTGATCTCGCTGCGCCTGGACCCCAAAGACCCGCGCCGGGTGCTGGCGCGAATTCGCCTGGCCGGCGATACCCCGGTCAAGGAAGACACCAATGCCAAGCTGGCCCTGACCGGTGTCACCGGGACCTCGATCATCCAGCTCAGCGGCGGCACGCCACAGAGCCCGACGCTCAAGGGCAAGGACGGCAACCTGCCGACCATCGTTGCATCGCCGTCGCCCATCGCCCGCCTGCTCAATGACAGCGAAGACCTGATGGCCGGGGTGAGCACGCTGATGCATAACGCCAACCTGATGTTCTCCACGGAAAACATCGAGCGCATCAGCAATACCCTGGAGCACCTGGAGCAAACCACCGGGACCATAGCCGAGCAGCGCGGCGATATCCGCCAGGCCATGCAGCAACTGGCCTCGGTCGGCAAACAGGCCAACAACATGCTGGAACAGACCACGGCGCTGATGCGCAATGCCAACGGGCTGCTCAATGAGCATGGCAAGGAGACGCTGGGCAGCGCCGAGCAGGCGATGAAGTCGCTGCAGGAAAGCAGCGCCACCCTCAACAAATTGATAACCGCCAATCAGGACTCGCTCAACAGCGGCATGCAAGGCCTCAATGGCCTGGGCCCGGCCGTGCGCGAGATGCGCGAAACCCTGTCCTCGTTGCGCGTCATTACCAAACGTCTGGAGGCCAACCCCAGCGGTTACCTGCTGGGCAGTGAAAAGACCAAGGAATTCACGCCATGAAGCTGACTCGGATTGCCCTCCTCGCTGGCTTCACACTGATCAGTTCGTGCTCGATCCTGCCCAAGCCCGAGCCCTTCGAAGTCTATCGATTGCCGTCGGCCCAGAGTGCATCGGCCAGCCACGGCACGCCGCAGCGCTGGTCGCTGCGCCTGAGCAAATTCCAGTCCAGCGAAGCGTTGAACAGCCCGAACATTGCAGTGATTCCTCAGGGCGATGTGATCAGCCACTACAAGGGTTCACGCTGGAGCGACCCGACGCCGGTGCTGGTGCGCAATCGCTTGCTGGAAGGTTTCCAGCATGACGGGCGGGTGCCGCTGTTGAGCACCGATGACAGCATTTTCCAGACCGATCTTGAATTGGGCGGCAGCCTGCAGGCGTTTCAGACTGAATACCAAGGTACGAATGCCAGCGCGGTGGTGCGTCTGGATGCGTTGCTAGTGCGCAGCTACGACCAGCGCATCCTCGCCAGCCGTCGCTTTGAAGTGCGCCAGCCACTCAGCGATGTGCAGGTCCCGGCGGTGGTGGCCGGGTTTGGTCAGGCGAACGATCAGTTGACAGCGCAGGTGGTGAACTGGGCGGTTGAGCAAGGACAGAAACTCGCCCCGCCACCTCGGCCATGAAGGCCTGCGCAATTCCTTTGTAGGAGCGAGCTTGCTCGCGAAAAACCTGAGAGCGCCGCGGGGCGTCAGGCTTCCAGCGTTATCGTTCACGACCATCGCGAGCAGGCTCGCTCCTACAGGGAGACGTCGTATCAGCGCAAAAACGCCCGATGCAGCGCTTCCAGCGTTTCAAAGTGATACGCCGGCGCTTCGGCGCTCAATTCTTCGTGGCTGCCGAACCCGTAACCCACCGCCGCCGCATCCAGTCCATTGCTGCGTGCGCCGATCAGGTCGTGCTTGCGGTCGCCGATCATCAGGGTGTTGGCCGGGTCCAGGCCTTCTTCGGCCATCAGGTGTGCGATCAGCTCGATTTTGTTGGTCCGGGTGCCATCCAGTTCGCTGCCGTAAATCACTTTGAAGTGCCTGGCAAAATCGAAATGCCGGGCGATCTCACGGGCGAACACCCACGGCTTCGAAGTGGCGATGTACAGCTGTCGCCCTTGTCCGACCAGGGTTTCCAGCAGTGGTGTGACGCCATCGAACACGCGGTTTTCGTAGAGGCCGGTGACCTTGAATCGCTCGCGGTAGAAATTCACCGCTTCCCAGGCGCGGGCTTCGTCGAAGTCGTAGAACTGCATGAACGCCTGCAACAGCGGAGGGCCGATGAAGTGTTCGAGTTTGGTCAGGTCCGGCTCATCGATACCCAGTTTGCTTAAAGCGAACTGGATAGAACGGGTGATGCCCTCGCGCGGGTCGGTCAGGGTGCCATCGAGGTCGAACAAAACGGTTTGGTAATGCATGTTGAATCCTGAATAAGGAGGCTGGGTCAAAGCTGGTCGTAACCTTCGGCCAGATGCAGGTCCTTGAGCTTCACGTAGTTCGCCGCGCTGTAGGTGAAAAAGACACGCTCCTTGTCAGTCAGCGGACGGATCTGCTTCACCGGGCTGCCCACATACAGGAAGCCGCTTTGCAGGTGCTTGCCCGGTGGCACCAGGCTGCCGGCACCGATGATCACATCATCGTCGACCACCGCGCCGTCCATGACGATGCTGCCCATGCCGATCAACACCCGGCTGCCCACCGAACAGCCATGCAGCATGACCTTGTGGGCGATGGTCACGTCATCGCCGATCAGCAACGGAAAGCCATCGGGGTTGAACGGCCCGGCGTGGGTGATGTGCAATACGCAGCCATCCTGCACGCTGGTGCGTGCGCCGATGCGTATGCGGTGCATGTCGCCACGGATCACCGTCAGCGGCCAGACCGAGCTGTCTTCGCCGATTTCAACGTCGCCGATCACCACCGCCGAGCGGTCGACAAAAGCGCCTTTGCCAAGCAGCGGCGTGTGGTTCTGATACTTGCGAAGGTTCACGATAGGGTTTCTCTCTGTCGCTGATAGCTGCGGTGAGTGCCGATTGTAATTAAGATGGCTGCATGTTTCTCCAGCCAAGGTATCAACCGTGAGCGTGAACAACCCTCTTTTGCAGTCCTACGACCTGCCGCCGTTCTCCGCCATCCGCGCCGAACACGTACAACCGGCCATTGAACAGATCCTGGCTGACAACCGTGCCGCCATCGTCGAGATCCTCAAGACCCAGGCCAAACAGCCAACATGGGCTGGCCTGGTGCTGGCGATGGATGAACTCAACGACCGCCTGGGCGCCGCCTGGAGCCCGGTCAGTCACCTCAACGCCGTGTGCAACAGCGCCGAACTGCGTGAAGCCTACGAGTCGTGCCTGCCGGCGTTGAGCGCCTATGCCACCGAATTGGGCCAGAACCGCGAACTGTTCCAGGCCTTCGAAGCCCTGGCCAGCAGCCCGCAAGCCGCCGGTTTCGACGTGGCGCAGAAAACTATCCTGGAACACTCCCTGCGTGACTTCCGTCTGTCGGGTATCGACTTGCCGGAAGCCGAACAGAAGCGTTACGCCGAAGTGCAGAGCAAGCTGTCCGAGCTGGGCAGCCGTTTCTCCAACCAGTTGCTCGACGCCACGCAGGCGTGGACCAAGCACATCACCGATGAAGCCGCCCTCGCCGGCCTGACCGATTCGGCCAAGGCGCAAATGGCCGCCGCAGCTCAGGCCAAGGATCTGGACGGCTGGTTGATCACCCTGGAATTCCCGAGCTATTACGCGGTGATGACCTACGCCCAGGACCGCGCACTGCGTGAAGAGGTCTATGCCGCGTACTGCACCCGTGCGTCGGACCAGGGGCCGAATGCCGGCCAGAACGACAACGGTCCGGTCATGGAAGAGATCCTCGACTTGCGTCAGGAACTGGCAAAGCTCTTGGGGTTCAGCAGTTTCTCCGAGCTGAGCCTGGCGACCAAAATGGCCGAATCCAGCGATCAGGTGCTGAGTTTCCTGCGCGACCTGGCCAAGCGCAGCAAGCCATTCGCCACCCAGGACCTGGAACAGCTCAAGGCCTATGCAGCCGGGCAAGGCTGCCCGGATCTGCAAAGCTGGGACAGCGGTTTCTACGGCGAAAAACTCCGTGAACAGCGTTACAGCGTTGCCCAGGAAGCCCTGCGCGCCTACTTCCCGATCGACAAGGTGCTCAGCGGCCTGTTCGCCATCGTCCAGCGTCTGTACGGCATCGAGATTGCCGAGCTCAAAGGTTTCGACACCTGGCACCCGGATGTCCGCCTGTTTGAAATCAAGGAAAACGGCCAGCATGTCGGCCGCTTTTTCTTCGACCTCTACGCCCGCGCCAACAAGCGCGGTGGTGCCTGGATGGATGGCGCCCGCGACCGTCGCCGCACCGCCGGCGGTGTACTGCAAAGTCCGGTGGCCAACCTGGTGTGCAACTTCACCCCGGCCGACAGCGGCAAGCCTGCGCTGCTGACCCACGACGAAGTCACCACCCTGTTCCACGAGTTCGGTCACGGCTTGCATCACCTGCTGACCCGCGTCGAGCATGCTGGCGCGTCCGGCATCAACGGTGTGGCCTGGGATGCGGTCGAACTGCCAAGTCAGTTCATGGAAAACTGGTGCTGGGAGCCGGAAGGTCTGGCGCTGATTTCCGGTCACTATGAATCCGGCGAACCACTGCCTCAGGACCTGCTCGGGAAAATGCTCGCGGCGAAAAACTTCCAGTCTGGCCTGATGATGGTCCGCCAACTGGAATTCTCGCTGTTCGACTTCGAACTGCACGCCACCCACGGCGATGGTCGCAGTGTGCTGCAAGTGCTCGAAGGCGTGCGCGACGAGGTTTCGGTCATGCGTCCGCCGGCCTACAACCGCTTCCCCAACAGCTTTGCGCACATCTTCGCCGGCGGTTATGCCGCGGGTTACTACAGCTACAAATGGGCTGAAGTGCTGTCGGCCGATGCGTTCTCGAAGTTTGAAGAAGAAGGTGTGCTCAACGCCGACACTGGTCGTGCGTTCCGCGAAGCGATCCTGGCGCGTGGCGGTTCCCAGGAACCGATGGTGCTGTTCGTCGACTTCCGTGGCCGTGAGCCATCGATTGACGCACTCTTGCGCCACAGTGGCCTGAGTGAGGACGCGGCAGCATGAGTGAGGGACCTGTGATTACGAAAAAACGCTTTATCGCCGGGGCGGTCTGCCCGGCATGCAGCGAGCCGGATAAGTTGATGATGTGGAACGAGGACCTGGTCCCGCACCGAGAGTGCGTGGCCTGCGGTTACTCCGACACTCTCAATGAACAAGGGCTGTCGGTGCCCAGGGAGCTAGGTACGCGGGTCAATGCGACTGCGCCGAAGCCAGCGGACACCAAGGTTCAGGCGGTTCAGTTCTTCCCGAACCCGAAACTGAAGAAAAAGCCTGACGAACAGCACTGAGTGAAAAAAAGCCTCCGTTGCGCAATGCAACGGGGGCTTTTTATTCGATATGAGCGGACTTGAACCAGCTCTTCATCGAGCACGCGGCGAACGGACTGGTGCTGCAATCGCCATTGGCCAGGGCCGTGCGCAGTTTTTCCACGTCGGCCTGCATCATGTAGCGAATTCCGTCCTTGAAATGGGTGCTGTCGCCAAAGCCGCCCTGGGTCATTTCGTTAAGGGCCTCTTCCTTGGTCCAGCCCTGGATGACAACCCGGTACATGGCCGCCATCAGGCCAGTACGGTCGGAACCGTGTTTGCAATGCATCAGTACCGGGCCTTTGGCTTCTGCAGACTTGATGGCGCGCAAGGCCTTGAGCACATCGGCGTCATCCACATGGTTGGTGCGATAAGGCAGCTGTACTTGAGTGATCCCCGGCGTGGACAACCAACTGGAGTCCGCTTCAGGCAGGAAGTTGATTACCGTCCCGACCTTGAGTTTTTCCAGCAGCGGCACCGCCCCTTTGTCCGGCAAGGCGCTGCGATAGAGAGTTGGCGACATTTGAAAGAGGTTGTATTGCTTCTCGATCGGTTGAGCCCAGTCTGCCGGACGGTGCATCGTGCTGTCGTCAGCAAATGCCGGTGTCAGGTTAACGAGTGCGACCAGCGACAGGCATATTGCAGATAAAAATCGTGATAGAGGCATGCTTGAGCGACCGTTCAGAAAGGGACGGGAAGAGGCTGACAAGGATCAGCCATGCGCGGTCAAAGGCCTGTGAGCGGACCGTCAAAGAATCGTGAAGTCCCTGTCCTGAAGTCGCTACGCCTGACCGAGCCTACAGTTCCAACTTGATGAATGCCTTGAGCAATGCCTCCAGGGCCGTCCCGTACTCATAAACCTTTCCAGTCTGAGGGTTACGACGCGCGCCTTGAAACCGGGCGCCTGAATCCAGAGACTCGGTTTCGAGAACATCGTAGCTGTAGAATTTTTGATCATTTTCATCAAACTCCAATATCTCGACACCTACTCGAAACTCGGACGGGTCAGCGGGAAGGCGATAGAGATAGCCTGCGAATTCAGAAGTTATTATTGTTTGATGAAAAAAGGCGAGCGCGAGATCTGTCACGATGCCGATATCTTTTTCGTCAATGTTACTGTCTGAATTAACATTGATGTCAGACCATGGGTCAAAGTCCAGCTTTACTGTTTTTCCGTCATCGTTTATATGGAGTGTCAGAGTTGGTATGTGGGTAAGGGTATCGCGGTTTGGTTGATTTGTTGCGTCGGAATAGTTGTTTGGTCTTATTAGTTTTATAATTACTTGTACATTGTTTGATGTTTCTATTCGTTGCAAGAAAGCGCCTGTCTTGGTGAATATTGGCATTTTATCCTCGCGATTATCTTGAATGCATGCAGTCGTCCACATGCATCCGAAACGACTCTTTGACAGCTGAAATCAACGGTCAGGAGTCAAGGGTTGACGATACTGGCGTAGGCCTTGGCCAGCGCCTGCAGCTTGGCTTTGTCCGATGCGCCAATGACGCCGTCTCCATCTACATCCTTTCCGACAGTCCTGATACTGAAAGAATCACCCAGGTCTGTAGAAGTGGCCCTGAAAAAAACCGAGTCGACCAGTTTTTCAACTTGTTGTTCATTTTCCGCATCCCAACTTGATTCCTTGCGAGCAAGTTGCAACGAAACAAGTGTGTCGGGCTCCGAATGGCTTGGTTGCATAAGTTGCAGGAAGATGCCGCGCTGATTGAAGAAAGACATTAATAAATCCTTTTATTTGTTTGCTGTTGAGGGTGTTGCTTGTTGGGTTGAATATACGGGCGGGTATTGGATCCAGCCACTGACTATATGTTTCCTTAGTTTTCCCTTCGTTTATTGAACAAGTAAGTTCATGACAACAGCCCAACTGTCAAATGAAGGGCTGAGCGGTACTGGTCGCGAGGTGCGACGTCGGTTACTGTATGGATATACAGATGCAGGAATACGCCGATGATTAGCTCTCTGCCTCCCCGTGGCCGCGGCACCGCGACCAACCCGCACAACCGCTTCGCCCCCAGCCATTCGGTGGCAGAGGACGACGGCTGGTACCAGGAAGTACCGCTCACCCAGGGCACCGAGGTGCGCATTGAAACGGCGAAAACCATCATTACCCGTAACACATCGCCGGATTTGCCCTTCGACCGTTCGATCAATCCCTATCGCGGCTGCGAGCACGGCTGCATTTATTGCTATGCACGCCCCAGTCACGCCTATTGGGACATGTCACCAGGGCTGGATTTCGAAACAAAACTGATCGCCAAGACCAACGCCACGGATGTGCTGGAGGAGCAGCTGTCCAAGCGTGGCTATCAATGTGCACCGATCAACCTCGGTTCCAACACCGATCCGTATCAGCCGATCGAGCGTGAATACAAGATCACCCGGCAAACCCTCGAGGTACTCCTGCGATACCGGCACCCGGTGACAATCGTCACCAAGGGCTCGCTGATTCTTCGTGACCTGGACCTGCTGACCGAGCTTGCCAGCCAAAGACTGGTGGCGGTAATGATCAGCCTGACCACCCTGGACGACGAACTCAAGCGCATCCTCGAACCCCGCGCCGCAGCGCCCAAGGCCCGGTTGCGGGCGATCAGGGTCATGCGCGATGCAGGCATTCCGGTGGGCGTGCTGTGTTCACCGATGATTCCGATGATCAACGACAGTGAGCTCGAAAGCCTGCTCACCGAGGCCCATGTAGCCGGGGCGCAAAGCGCTGCTTACATGATGTTGCGCCTGCCGCTGGAAGTGGCGCCGCTGTTCGAAGAATGGCTGGGCGCCCACTATCCGCAACGGGCGGCGCATGTGCTGAGCCTGATTCGCCAGAGCCGTGGCGGTGAACTCTACGACAGCCGCTTTGGCGCTCGAATGCGCGGCGAAGGCCCCTTCGCCGACCTGCTGGCGCAGCGCTTTGCCAAAACCATCAAACGCCTGGGGCTCAATCGACGGGAAGGCTTTAACCTGGATTGCGACGCCTTTTGTCCGCCGGGTCGCCAGATGTCGTTGATTTGAGGACAATTGGCCTATGGTTGAGTACTGAGGAGCGCGCTCACGCATTAGGCTGGTCACGTTTTTTTTGACCTGGAACACACGTCCTAGAGCGTTTCATTCAGTTTCAATTAAGATTCAACCGCTAACTTGTTCATCGAGTGACTGATGGGTCGAGCTGTTTGACCTGGATGTTTTTCAACCAGCCACTGGCTTCACACCGGACAACACGGGATGGCTCCCTGAGCCCGTCAATGAGGATGAATCATGAGTGATAAGGATAAACAGCCGTTGGCTGCATCGGCTTCGCCCGAACCCGAGGCGGAAACCGCCGATGCAGCGTTGCAGCATATCGTTGACGGCTTTTTGCATTTTCATCATGAGATCTTTCCGCAACAGGAAGAACTCTTCAAGAAACTCGCCACCGCCCAACGGCCGCGAGCCATGTTCATCGCGTGCGCCGATTCGCGCATCGTTCCCGAATTGATCACCCAGAGCTCCCCCGGCGATCTGTTCGTGACGCGCAATGTCGGTAACGTCGTGCCGCCTTACGGGCAAATGAACGGCGGTGTTTCCACAGCCATCGAGTACGCCGTACTGGCTCTGGGGGTTCATCACATCATCATTTGCGGGCATTCCGATTGCGGCGCCATGCGTGCGGTGCTCAACCCGGACAGTCTGGAAAAAATGCCCACGGTCAAAGCCTGGCTGCGTCATGCCGAAGTGGCCAAGACCATGGTGCAGGAGAATTGCAACTGCTCTAGCGAAAGCGAAAGCATGCACATCCTCACCGAAGAGAATGTGATCGCCCAGTTGCAGCATCTGCGCACCCATCCGTCGGTGGCCTCGCGCATGGCCAACGGTCAATTGTTCATTCACGGCTGGGTCTACAACATCGAAACCAGCGAAATCAAAGCCTACGACGCCGATAAAGGCTGTTTCCTGCCGCTCAATGGCAGCCTGCCAATTCCCGTGGCGACGCCCAAAGCGCGCTTCTAAATCCCCCTAAATCGTTGTGTGGTTCAGCCGAGGCTGCCGTTCAGGCAGCCTGGCTTTGCCATGCCTGAAGAAAACTTCGGGAGACTCACCATGCGTGCTGCTCGACTCAAAGCTGTTCTGCCACGGGAGCTGCTGGCTTCGGTGGTTGTGTTTCTGGTTGCCCTGCCCCTGTGCATGGGCATCGCGATTGCTTCGGGGCTGCCTCCGGCCAAAGGTCTGATCACCGGCATCATCGGTGGTCTGGTAGTCGGTTGGTTGGCCGGCTCGCCGCTGCAAGTCAGCGGCCCGGCGGCGGGCCTGGCGGTTCTGGTATTCGAACTGGTCCGCCAACACGGCATCGCCATGCTCGGGCCCATTCTGGTGCTGGCGGGTTTGCTGCAACTGTTGGCCGGTCGTTTGAAGCTGGGCTGCTGGTTTCGGGTGACGGCGCCGGCAGTGGTGTACGGCATGCTGGCCGGGATTGGCGTGCTGATCGTCCTGTCTCAGGTGCATGTGATGCTGGATGCCGTACCCAGACCCTCGGGCCTGGATAACCTGGCAGCCTTCCCGGCGGTACTGGCTCAGGCATTGCCCACGCTTGGCTGGCAAGCCGGTTTGCTCGGTTTGTCGACGATTGCCGTCATGTGGCTGTGGGACAAATTCCGTCCGCAATCCCTGCGCTTCATTCCTGGCGCGCTACTCGGCGTTGGTCTGGCCACGCTTGCCAGCCTGGTGCTGGCGTTGCAGGTCAAACGGGTTGAGGTGCCGGCCAACCTGACGGAGGCCATCGACTGGCTGAAGCCGGCAGATCTACTCAACCTGGCTGATCCGACCTTGCTGATCGCCGCGTTTGCCGTGGCCTTCATCGCTAGCGCCGAAACCCTGCTCTCGGCTGCCGCAGTAGACCGGATGCACAGCGGCCAGCGCTCGGACTTCGATCGGGAACTGTCGGCGCAAGGTGTCGGCAACATGCTCTGCGGCCTGCTCGGCGCCCTGCCGATGACGGGCGTGATCGTGCGCAGCTCGGCTAACGTCCAGGCAGGCGCCACCACCCGTTACTCGACGATTTTCCACGGCCTGTGGCTGCTGGCGTTCGTGTTGTTGCTGTCCAGTGTCCTGCAAAGCATTCCGGTGGCGAGCCTGGCGGGCGTGCTGGTGTACACCGGTTTCAAACTGGTGGACCTCAAGGTCTTTCGTGGCTTGGGCCGGTATGGTCGGGCGCCGATGTTCACTTACGCGGCAACTGCGCTGGCCATCGTATTCACGGACCTGCTGACCGGCGTGTTGATTGGCTTCGGCCTGACGCTGGTGAAACTGGCGCTGAAAGCCTCGCGCTTGAAGATCAGCCTGATCGACCTGCCTCAGGAAGGGCAAATGGAATTGCGCCTGGTGGGTGCGGCGACCTTCCTCAAAGTGCCGGCGCTGACCCAGGTACTGGGCAGCATTGCGCCGGGCACTACGGTGCATGTTCCACTCAACAATTTGAGCTACATCGATCACTCCTGTCTGGAGTTGCTGGAGGAATGGGGTCGGGCGAATGCGGCCAAGGGTTCGAAGCTGCTGATTGAAGCGCGGGGATTGAAGCGCAGGCTTGAGGGGCGGGTGCGCACGAATACAGGTATAGGTGCGGCTGGCTGAGGTACCTGTGTGGGAGCGGGCTTGCTCGGGAAAGCGGCGTGTCAGTCGACATCAACGTTGAATGATTGACCGTATTCGCGAGCAAGCCCGCTCCCACAGGTTTCAGGGATCAAGCCGCCGGCTGATCCAGCTCCAGGCCTACGCCCAAACGGCGGGACATGCACGGCCAGCGTTTCCATGCGGCGCCGGTGTCCGGGCTGCTGAGCTTGTCGCGGTAGGTTTCCACCGACTCCAGCGCAAAACTCTCTTCGTTGAGCATTTCGTCGATGGCGTGATGCACCGCTTCGTCCAGTTGGTTGGCGAACGACTCACCGATCAATTGGTGAGCAATCAGGTTGGCGACAGTCATGTCCAAGGGGATCAGTGGCTGGCCGAAATGCTTGATGTACAGGTCGTTGACCTCTTCGACAAACCGGTGCGCCAGATAGGCTTCATCCAGCAGGCTGTCGAGCCCGACATGGCCGGCCATGATGGCTGGCGGCTGGAGAAAGTACTGTTCGGCGATTTTCAGCACCGGTTTGATCTGTGACTCAATGCCCGCTTCCCTGGCGACTTCATTTGCTGCATCCAGCAGATCGGGCACTTCTTCGATGTAGGCGGCGACAAAACGCGTCAGCACGCCATTGGCGTCCGCTTCCGGCAATTGGATCGCCGGGTGTAGGTGAGGCAGTTTACTTTCCAGCTGACGCGTCAGCAGGCCGGTCTCGGCTTCGTGTTGTTGGGCTTTTTGGATCTGCTCGCGCAATGCGGCGGTGTTCATGAAAACTCCAGGAAACAAGGCAATGAAATAGGGAAGACATAACTTAGCTGGCTTACGAAAAATGCTAAGACGCATTTGTCATAATTATTTCATCCTTGAGACGGTCCCGTTATATCGATTGGCCACCACTCGTCTGCATCCTTCTCCATTCGTGCCCTGCAAAGCAAGTTAATGCTGTTTCAGATGATTTACGCCTTCGCGTTGCGAGGTCAGAGGTGCTGTCTATACTCGGGTTGGAATGGAGTTAGCTGATGACGCCCGACTGCATATGCAGCAAGGCACGGCGATTCAAGTTCGTAGTCTGATACAGCCGCTCCCTTGCCGCAGGTGAAAGCCGGCGGGATAACAAGAACGATAAGGGGAACCCGCAATGATGCGACATCCACATGTCTGGATGGGCCTCCTGTTGTGGTCGATTTTCAGTCAGGCACAAGCGGCCTGGACTGTGAATATGGCGCCTGGAGCGACTGAAATCAGTCACGCAGTATTCGACCTGCACATGACCATTTTCTGGATCTGTGTGGTGATCGGCATCATCGTTTTTGGTGCCATGTTCTGGTCGATGATTCTCCACCGCCGCTCGACCGGGCAGGTGGCTGCCAAATTTCATGAAAGCACCACTGTCGAAATCCTCTGGACCATCGTGCCCTTCCTGATCCTGGTGGCCATGGCGGTTCCCGCTACCGCGACCCTGATCAAGATGTACGACGCCAGCGAGCCGGAGATCGATATCCAGGTCACCGGCTACCAGTGGAAGTGGCACTACAAATACCTGGGCCAGGACGTCGAATTCTTCAGCAACCTGACCACCCCTCAAGATCAAATCCACAACAAGGAAGCCAAGGGCGAGCACTATCTGCTCGAAGTCGACAAGCCATTGGTGCTTCCGGTCGGCACCAAAGTGCGCTTTCTGGTGACCTCCGCCGACGTGATCCACTCCTGGTGGGTGCCGGCTTTCGCGGTCAAGCGCGACGCGATTCCCGGGTTCGTCAACGAAGCCTGGACCCGCATCGACAAGCCCGGCATCTACCGTGGCCAGTGCGCTGAGTTGTGCGGCAAGGATCACGGCTTCATGCCGACGGTGGTCGAGGTCAAGGAAAAGGCCGATTACGAAAAATGGCTGGCCGATCGCAAGGTCGAGGCCGCACAGCTCAAAGAGCTGACCAGCAAGGAATGGACGCTCGACGAGCTCAAGGATCGCGGCGACAAGATCTATCACACCACCTGCGTGGCCTGTCACCAGGCCGAAGGCCAGGGCCTGCCGCCGATGTTCCCGGCACTCAAGGGTTCGAAAATCGCCACCGGGCCGAAAGAGGCTCACCTGAGCATTGTCTTCCACGGCAAGCCTGGCACCGCGATGGCGGCGTTCGGCAAGCAACTCTCGGAAGTCGATATCGCGGCGGTCGTGACCTATGAACGTAATGCCTGGGGCAACAACAAAGGCGACATGGTCACGCCTAAAGAAGTGCTGGAGCTGAAACAGGCGGAAAGCAAATGACCCGGTCTATTGCGCACGTACGGAACCGGTCGGGGCTATGCACCCCGGCCTGCCCAGCCCATCTGTTTGCAGGAGACAGAACATGACTGCTGTAATCGATGAACATGTTCATACCGCCACCGACCACGCCCACGGCCCCGCCAAAGGCTTGATGCGCTGGGTGCTGACCACCAACCACAAGGACATTGGCACGCTGTACCTGTGGTTTGCATTCTCCATGTTCCTGCTTGGCGGCTCGTTCGCGATGGTGATTCGCGCCGAGCTGTTCCAGCCGGGGCTGCAAATCGTCCAGCCGGAATTCTTCAACCAGATGACCACCATGCACGGCTTGGTAATGGTCTTCGGTGCGGTAATGCCGGCCTTCGTCGGCCTCGCCAACTGGATGATCCCGCTGATGATTGGCGCGCCGGACATGGCCCTGCCGCGGATGAACAACTTCAGCTTCTGGCTGTTGCCGGCAGCGTTCCTGCTGCTGGTATCGACCCTGTTCACCTCCGGCGGCGGGCCGAACTTCGGCTGGACCTTCTATGCACCGCTGTCGACGACCTATGCGCCGGAAAGCGTGACCTTCTTCATCTTCGCCATTCACTTGATGGGGATCAGTTCGATCATGGGGGCGATCAACGTGATCGCCACCATCCTCAACCTGCGCGCCCCCGGCATGACGTTGATGAAAATGCCATTGTTCGTCTGGACCTGGCTGATCACCGCGTTCCTGTTGATCGCGGTGATGCCGGTACTGGCGGGCTGCGTGACCATGATGCTGATGGACATCCACTTCGGCACCAGCTTCTTCAGTGCCGCCGGTGGCGGTGACCCGGTGCTGTTCCAGCATGTGTTCTGGTTCTTCGGCCACCCCGAGGTGTACATCATGATCCTGCCGGCGTTCGGTGCCGTCAGCTCGATCATTCCGGCCTTTTCGCGCAAGCCATTGTTCGGCTACACGTCGATGGTCTACGCCACGGCGAGTATCGCGTTCCTGTCGTTCATCGTCTGGGCGCACCACATGTTCGTGGTCGGCATTCCGCTGGTGGGCGAGCTGTTCTTCATGTATGCCACGCTGCTGATTGCGGTGCCAACTGGCGTGAAGGTGTTCAACTGGGCCAGCACCATGTGGCAAGGCTCGCTGACCTTCGAGACGCCGATGCTGTTCGCCGTGGCGTTCGTGATCCTGTTCTCCATCGGCGGGTTCTCCGGGTTGATGCTGGCCATCGCCCCGGCGGATTTCCAGTACCAGGACACCTACTTCGTGGTCGCGCACTTCCACTATGTACTGGTGCCGGGGGCGATCTTCGGGATCTTCGCCTCGGCCTACTACTGGCTGCCGAAGTGGACCGGCCACATGTACGACGAAACCCTCGGCAAGCTGCATTTCTGGCTATCGTTCATCGGCATGAACATGGCCTTCTTCCCGATGCACTTCGTGGGACTGGCGGGCATGCCGCGGCGAATTCCGGACTACAACCTTCAATTCGCCGACTTCAACATGGTGTCGTCGATTGGTGCATTCATGTTCGGCGCCACGCAGATCTTCTTCCTGTTCATCGTGATCAAGACCATTCGCGGCGGTCCGCCAGCACCGGCCAAACCGTGGGACGGGGCTGAAGGCCTGGAGTGGAGTATTCCGTCGCCGGCGCCGTATCACACCTTCACCACGCCGCCGGAAGTGAAATGAACACCTGCCCTTCTGTGGGAGCGAGCTTGCTCGCGATAGGGCCAACTCGGTGTGTCAGACACACCGCTATCGCGAGCAAGCTCGCTCCTACAGGGGGTGGTGTGGAGGTTCGAAATCATGGCTGACTCGATTTCGTTGAAGAAACTGGTCACCCGCCTGTTGCTGGTGGTGGTAGCGATGTTTGTGTTCGGGTTTGCGCTGGTGCCGATCTACGACGTGATGTGCAAGGCCTTCGGCATCAATGGCAAAACTGCCGGGCAGTACGAGGGTGAGCAGACGGTCGACACCTCGCGGCAGGTGCGCGTGCAGTTTCTTTCAACCAATTCCGCCGACATGCCCTGGGATTTCTATCCCAAGGGTGAGGAATTGACGGCCAACCCTGGGGCAGTGAACGAGATGATCTTCATTGCGCATAACCCCACCGACCGCCCTATGAGCGCCCAGGCAGTGCCGAGCATCGCGCCCAGCGCGGCGGCGGCGTACTTCCACAAGACCGAATGTTTCTGCTTTACCCAGCAAGTGCTGCAGCCCGGTCAACGGATCGAGATGCCGGTACGTTTCATCGTTGACCGTGACATGCCCAAGGATGTGAAGCACCTGACGCTGTCTTACACGCTGTTCGATATCACCGCCCGACATCCACCGGTAGCTGTAAACACTGGCGGCTGAGCGTGCCCGATAAGGAGAACAATAAATGGCAACTCATGAACATTATTACGTTCCCGCCCAGAGCAAATGGCCGATCATCGCCACGCTCGGCATGGTCACCACCGTGTACGGCCTGGCTACCTGGTTCAACGATCTGAAAGCGGCGCGCCCCGAATCCCACGGGCCGCTGATCTTTTTCGTCGGCGGGCTGCTGCTGGCCTACATGCTGTTCGGCTGGTTCGGCACTGTGATCAAGGAAAGTCGCGGCGGTTTGTACAGCCCGCAAATGGATCGCTCGTTTCGCTGGGGCATGAGTTGGTTCATTTTCTCGGAGGTGATGTTCTTCATCGCCTTCTTCGGTGCACTGTTTTATGTGCGTAACATTTCCGGCCCGGCCCTCGGCGGTGACGGCGCCAAGGGCATCGCGCACATGCTGTGGCCGAACTTCCAGTTCACCTGGCCGCTGCTGAACAACCCCGACTCGAAACTGTTCCCGCCACCCAAGGAGGTCATCAGCCCCTGGGGTCTGCCGCTGCTCAACACCGTGTTGCTGGTGAGCTCCAGCGTGACCGTGACCATCGCCCACCATGCCTTGAAAAAGGGCCATCGCGGCGCACTGAAATTGTGGTTGGCGATCACCGTGTTGCTGGGCTGCGGGTTCCTCACTTTCCAGGCTGAAGAGTACATGCACGCCTACCGCGAACTGGGCCTGACCCTGGGTTCGGGCATCTACGGCGCGACGTTCTTCATGCTCACCGGGTTCCATGGTGCCCACGTGACCATCGGCACCATCATCCTGTTCGTGATGCTGATGCGGATCATGCGCGGGCACTTCGACGGCGATCACCAGTTCGGCTTCGAAGCGGCGAGTTGGTACTGGCACTTCGTGGATGTGGTGTGGATCGGACTGTTCGTTTTCGTCTATGTGCTCTAAAGCAGCTTGTAGGAGCGAGCTACCACGGGGCGTGCGACACCAACTGGCCGCTGAAAAAGCCCCAGGTGATCAAACCGAGGGTAATGGCGGCCAAGGTCACACGAACACTCAAGGCAATGACGAGGCGGTTTGAGCGGCTGTCGTCCTTGACCAGAAAAAACAGGCCGCTGAACAGGCTGACAACCGTGGCAATCAGCATCAGGACGATGGCTGCTTTGAGCATGGTGAGACTCCGGGGGGACAAGCGATGCTCTTAAGTATAGCTATCGCGATGACCGACTTTCTGGCGATGCCATGAAGCGCTTTCGGCCGGGAATCGTGCCAACGCTGATGGTGGCGCTGTTGCTGCCGCTGCTGGTGTCCCTGGGGTTCTGGCAATTGAGCCGGGGCGCGGAGAAAAGCGCGCTACTGCAAACCTACGCCGAACGCCGCGCCGCCGAGCCGATGGCCAGCTCCGAGCTGCAACATACTCAGGACCCGGCCTTCCGCCGGGTTCGCCTGCATGGCGAGTTCGATGCCGCCCACAGCCTGTTGCTGGACAACAGTCAACGCAACGGCAAGGTTGGCGTCGAGCTGTTGCAACCGTTTCACGATCAGGCCACCGGGCTTTGGCTGCTGGTCAATCGCGGCTGGTTGCCCTGGCCGGACCGCCGCACACCACCGCAATTCAACACGCCTGCCGAAGCAGTCAGCCTCGACGCGTGGGTCTACGTCTCCCCCGGTGTGACGTTCCAATTGCACGCAGATCCCACAACGTTGACATGGCCGAAGCTGATTACGGCCGTTGAGCCAACCAGGCTCTGGACGGCACTGAACCGCGAAGGCTTTGCCTACGAACTACGCGCCGAAACCGGCCCCGCCACCTATCAAGCCGACTGGCCGGTGGTCGCCATGGGCCCGGAAAAACACAGCGCTTATGCCGTGCAGTGGTTCGCCATGGCGATCGCCCTGTTCGGTCTTTATCTCTATCTCGGCTGGCACAACGCAAAGGAGAAACACCATGGGAGCGGCCATGAATCCACCCAGCATGTCTGAGGCGAAACCGTCGGTGAACCGGCGCAAGGGCCGCTTGCAACTGCTGCTGATACTTTTCGGGGTAATCGGTCCGATGATCCTCGCCACCGGCATGTACAAGCTGAATTTCTGGGTGCCCGAGGGCCGCATCTATCACGGCGAACTGATCGGCAACGGCCAGACCCGCGCCGATATTGGCGTGCAGGCGCAGGACGATCGCTGGCAGATGCTGGTGACGGCGCCCAAGGATTGCGCAGTGGACTGCCAGCAACTGGTGTATCTGGCGCGGCAGATCCAGATCGGCCTCGGTCGCGATGCGTCCCGCGCCAGCCATGCGTTGGCCGCCGCGCAGACGCTGAACAGCGATTACGAGACTAAACTTCAACGCGAGTACCCGCAGTTGCAACGCTATTCACTGGACTTGCCGACCTACACTAAAGGCGCTCAGACCAATGACGCGCCGCACCTTTGGATCATCGACCCTCATGGCAATCTGGTGCTGCGCTACGACCCGTCGGTGAAGGGCAAGGACCTGCTCAACGACCTGCGTCACCTGCTGAAACTGTCGAACATCGGATAAGGGCATCGTCATGGCCAAACCTGGATTTCGCCTCGCGCTGTTTGCCACCTTGCTGGCACTGATTGTGGTGTTGCTCGGCGCCTACACCCGCCTCACCCACGCCGGCCTCGGCTGCCCGGACTGGCCTGGCTGCTACGGCTTCCTCAGCGTGCCGAAAAGCGAAGTCCAGCTGGCCCATGCCGAATTGCATTTCCCGGACGCGCCGGTCGAGGCCCACAAGGGCTGGAACGAGATGATCCACCGCTACTTCGCCGGTACGTTGGGGATGTTGATCGCGGTGTTGGCCGGTCGTGCGTGGGTGCATCGCCGCCATCCGGGGCAACCGGTGAAGCTGCCGTTGTTCCTGCTGGCGGTGGTCCTTGGCCAAGCCGCGTTCGGCATGTGGACGGTAACGCTCAAGCTCTGGCCGCAGGTGGTCACCGGGCATTTGCTTGGCGGCTTCGCGACCTTGAGCCTGTTGTTTTTGCTGACCTTGCGCCTGTCCGGCGTACTGCCGGCGCTGACCGTGCCACGACGCTTGCAGTACTGGGCGACGGCGGGGCTGCTGTTGGTGATCGGGCAAATCGCCCTCGGTGGCTGGGTCAGTTCCAACTACGCCGCCGTGGCCTGCATCGACTTTCCGACCTGTCACGGCCAGTGGTTGCCGCCCGCCGACTTCGCCAATGGTTTTCACCTGACCCAACACATCGGCCCGAATTACCTCGGCGGGCAACTGGACAGCGACGCCCGCACGGCCATTCATCTGACCCATCGCATCGGCGCGTTGCTGGTCACCCTGGTATTGCTCGGTCTGGCCTGGCAATTGAAGGCGGTCGGCATGACGCGCCTGGCAGGCCTGGTGCTGATCGCCCTTGGCGCACAAATCACCCTGGGCATCAGCAACGTGCTGTTCCATCTGCCGCTGCCGGTGGCCGTCGCACATAACGCGGGCGGCGCGGCGCTGTTGCTGACCATGGTGTTGGTTAATTATCACGCCCGAACCAGTCTGGTCCGGGTCAAGCAAGCGCGCTGGCACTTCAGCCCGCGTAAACACTCAGCCGGGCCCATAACAATAAAAGGAGAGATGCCATGGCGATTCTGATCGGCGAACGTCCCAGTCAGGCGATCTGGCGTGACTACCTGGAACTGACCAAACCCAAAGTCGTGGTGCTGATGCTCATCACTTCACTGGTGGGGATGTTCCTCGCAACCCGCGCCGGGGTGCCGTGGACGGTGCTGATCTTCGGCAACCTGGGCATCGCCCTGTGTGCCGGTGGCGCGGCGGCGGTCAATCATGTGGTGGACCGGCGCATCGACGCGATCATGGCGCGCACCCACAAACGGCCGCTCGCCGAAGGCCGGGTTTCGCCGACCGCCGCGTTGACGTTCGCGTTGGTACTGGCCGCCCTCGGGCAAGCCATGCTGCTGGCGTTTACCAACCCGCTGACCGCGTGGCTGACCCTCGCCTCGTTGCTTGGCTATGCGGTGATTTACACCGGATTCCTCAAGCGCGCGACTCCGCAGAACATCGTCATCGGTGGTCTGGCCGGTGCCGCGCCACCATTGCTCGGCTGGACCGCCGCCACTGGTCATGTCAGCGCCGAGCCGCTGCTGCTGGTGCTGATCATCTTCGCCTGGACCCCGCCACACTTCTGGGCGCTGGCGATCCATCGCAAGGAGGAATATGCCAAGGCCGACATCCCGATGCTGCCGGTCACCCATGGCGAGCACTACACCAAGGTTCATATCCTGCTTTATACCTTCGCGCTGCTCGCCGTCAGCCTGATGCCTTATGTGATCCACATGAGCGGCACGCTCTACCTGGTCTGCGCGCTCGGGCTGGGCGCGCGGTTTCTGCATTGGGCCGTGGTGCTGTACCGTGGCACTCGGCCGCACGCGGCGATCAACACGTTCAAGTACTCTATTTACTACTTGTTCCTGCTGTTTATCGCCCTGCTCGTAGACCACTACTTACTGTTGAACCTATGACTCGAACCCAGAAAACCGTCTTCATACTCGTCGCCCTGATCGCGCTGATCCTGGGCCTGACCGTCAACAAGGTACTGTCCGGGAAAAACCAGGGCGATCCGACGGCGCTGATCGACGCCGGCATCATTTTGCTGCCGCAGAGCCGTAATCTGCCGGACGTGACGATGACCAATCAGGACGGCCAGCCGATCACGATCAATGAGTTGAAGGGCAAGTGGAGCCTGCTGTTCTTCGGCTACACCTTCTGCCCGGACATCTGCCCGACCACCCTCGCCCAACTGCGACAGATCAAAAGCGAGTTGCCGCCAGAGGCCGTGGATAAACTGCAAATCGTGCTGGTCAGCATCGACCCCAATCGCGATACACCCAAGCAGCTCAAGCAGTACCTGGGCTACTTCGACCCGCAGTTCATCGGCCTGACCCCGGCCTCGACCGAAGAGCTGCAAAAGGTCGCCAACGCGGTGAGCATTCCGTACATTCCGGCGGACACCAGCAAGCCGAACTACACCGTTGACCACAGCGGTAACCTCGCGGTGATCGGGCCGGATGGCACCCAGCGCGGGTTTATTCGGGCGCCTTTGAATAATGCGAAGCTGGTGGCGCAGTTGCCGGTGATGCTCAAGCGTAATTAAGCGCCACAATCCCTCTGTAGGAGCGAGCTTGCTCGCGATGGAGTGTCAGTCGACATCACAGTGGCTGACACACCTTCGCGAGCAAGCTCGCTCCTACAAGGGGCCGTGTTTCAGGCATAAAAAAAGGGGCGCATTCAATGCGCCCCATTTTTTTGCCGAATCAGATCAGAACGCCGGCACCACCGCGCCTTTGTACTTCTCGAGGATGAAGGCTTTCACTTCCGGGCTGTGCAGGGCAGTAACCAGTTTCTTCATCGCATCGCTGTCCTTGTCGTCCGAACGGGCAACCAGGATGTTCACGTAGGGCGAGTCGCTGCCTTCGATCACCAGCGCATCTTTGGCCGGATCGAGCTTGGCTTCCAGCGCGTAGTTGGTGTTGATCAGCGCCAGGTCGACCTGGGTCAGCACGCGCGGGATGGTCGCGGCTTCCAGCTCACGGATTTTCAGGTCCTTGGTGTTCTCGGTGATGTCCTTCACGGTCGACAGGATGTTGTTCGAATCCTTCAACTTGATCAGGCCGGCCTTGGCCATCAGCAACAGTGCGCGGCCGCCGTTGGTGGCATCGTTCGGGATGACCACGTTGGCACCGCCAGGCAGCTCGGCGAGGGTCTTGTACTTGCTGGAGTAAGCGCCCAGGGGTTCCAGATGCACGCCAGCCACGGAAACCAGGTGGGTACCCTTGGCCTTGTTGAACTCATCCAGGTACGGCTGGTGCTGGAAGAAGTTGGCGTCCAGGCGCTTTTCCGCGACCTGTACGTTCGGCTGGATGTAGTCGGTGAAGACTTTGACCTTCAGGTCCACACCTTCTTTGGCCAGGGCTGGCTTCACGAATTCGAGGATCTCGGCGTGTGGCACCGGGGTGGCCGCGACGGTCAGGGTTTCAGCGTGGGCAGAGAACGCGGCAACGGCCGCGAAGGCCACGAGTAGTTTTTTCATTCAGCTAACTCCTTGTGCGGCGCCGGCTTGCGGCGCCTGCCAGCGAATGGCCGGCTCATGTCTTATTTACGGGAGAAATGCACAACCAGTTTGTCGCCAACGGTTTGCAGTACCTGGACCAGAACCAGCAGCAACACCACTGTCACCACCATCACATCGGTCTGGAAACGCTGGTAACCGAAGCGGATCGCCAGGTCACCCAGACCACCGGCGCCCACGACTCCGGCCATCGCCGTGTAGGACACCAGTGTAATGGCTGTCACCGTAATCGCCGCGAAGATGCCCGGACGAGCCTCCGGCAGCAAGGCATTGGTGATGATCTGCCGTGTGGTTGCACCCATGGCCTGGGTCGCTTCGATGATGCCGCGATCCACTTCACGCAGGGCGGTTTCCACCAGACGGGCGAAGAACGGCGTGGCACCCACCACCAGCGGCGGGATCGCCCCCGCGACACCGAGGGACGTGCCGGTGATCAACACGGTGAACGGAATCATCACGATCAACAGGATGATGAACGGCAGCGAGCGCAGAATGTTCACCACCAGCGACAACATCGCGTAGACGCCTTTGGCTTCCAGCAACTGGCGCGGGCTGCACAAGAACAGCAGCACGCCCAGCGGCAAGCCGAGCAGCACGGTGAACAACAGCGAACCGCCAAGCATCAGCAAGGTGTCGCCAGTGGCCAGCCAGATTTCGAACCAGTCGATATTGGCGAAGAAACTTGTCAGGGCTTCCATTAACGCAGCACCTCCATGTGAACGTCGGCTGCGGTGAAGCGGGCGAACGCCGCTTCCATGTCACCGCCAGTGACGGCCAGGGTCAGTTGCCCGTAAGGGATGTCTTTGATGCGGTCGATGCGACCGGCGAGGATGCTGTAGTCCACACCGGTTTCCCGGGCGACGGTGCCCAGCAATGGCGCGTAGGTCGCTTCGCCCTGGAAGGTCAGGCGCAAGATGCGCCCCGGCACGTGAGCGAAGTCGTCACGCTGTTCGTTTTCGTCGATCTGCTCGTCTTCCTGCACGAAGCGCTTGGTGGTCGGGTGCTTCGGATGCAGGAACACCTCGGCCACCGAGCCTTGCTCGACGATCACGCCGGCGTCCATCACCGCGACCTGGTCGCAGACCCGGCGGATCACGTCCATCTCGTGGGTGATCAACACGATAGTCAGTTTCAGCTCGCGGTTGATCTCGGCCAGCAATTGCAACACAGATGCCGTGGTTTGCGGGTCGAGGGCGCTGGTGGCTTCATCGCACAGCAAAATTTTCGGCTTGGTCGCCAGGGCGCGGGCAATGCCGACACGCTGCTTCTGCCCGCCGGACAATTGCGCCGGGTACTTTTTCGCGTGGTCGGACAAGCCGACCCGTGCCAGCAACTCGGCCACGCGGGAGTCGATCTCGCTGCGCGACAGCTCGCCGGCCAGGGTCAGTGGCAGCGCGACGTTGTCGGCGACGGTCTTGGAGGCCAGCAGGTTGAAGTGCTGGAAAATCATCCCGACCTGCTGACGGAAACGTCGCAGGCCGTTGGCGTCGAGAGCGGTGACTTCTTCACCGTCGACGGTGATCTTGCCGCCACTGGCGTTTTCCAGGCGATTGATCAGACGCAGCAGGGTACTTTTTCCTGCACCGGAATGACCGATCAAGCCAAAAACCTGCCCGTTCTCAATCGTCAGACTGGTCGGATGCAGGGCGGGGATTTCCTTACCGGCGACGCGGTAGGTTTTGTGGACGTTTTGAAACTCGATCACGTAGCGAACCTTGTGGGGCGCGTTAGAAAAGGATCAGCGGTTAGCCGGGCGCGCATTTTAGCCTGTCCGTATAGAGGTTCTTAGCATTTATTTCGCATTTGTCCTGTCATTTGGCAATAACGCGATCAAAGGTCAGAAAAAAGGAATGGCTAAATTTGGGGACGGGAGGCGAAGGCCAAGGCGATTCCGGCCTGAGAGTTTTACTGCCAGATAGGACGCCTTCGCGGGCAAGCCCGCTCCCACAGGATTCTAGGTTTGTCACTTACGTTGTGGCTAACTCGGACATTGTGGGAGCGGGCTTGCTCCGGGCGGCGTTCCGACGAAGCTTTTCAGGGTTTGCGCGGGCTCAGGACCATCTGCGCCGGAACACTGCGCAAAATCTGCCGCTCCAGCTTCAGATCAAACTCAGGATCGAGCTTGTTCACCCGTTTGGTCAGCAAATTAGCCAGCCAAGGGTAATCGTTGGTGCGCGGCGCCTGAATGCTCACGTCGCACTGAAAGTTCACCACATCGGCGGCGATCGCATCCAGTTGGCGACGCAGTTTGCCCATGTCGTTGATGTTCAGCGCGACTGTGGTGCTTTCAGCCGTCAGATCGATCACCTTGGCTTTGGGCTTGGCTTCGGCAGCCTTGAGGGCGGCTTCGGCCTTTTCCAGCTCGGCCTTGCGCGCCTCGGCAATCGAGCCGTTGACTCCGCCGGTCAATGCCGGAGCCTTGGGCATCAGCGCGCGGGCACGGCTCAGGGCGGTCGCGGCGGCATCCACGTCACCCTTTTGCAGCACGATCTGGCTGCGGCGCAGGTAGGCTTCGGCCAGTTGCCGCTGGTATTGCTCAAGGGACGCATCGTTGGGCGATTCGGCCTGCAAGGCTGCCAACTGGTCTTCGGCGGTGGCCAGTTCATCGCCGGCGATGTTTTGTTCCAGCTGTACGATGGCCGCGGCCCGTGCATCGGCAGCCTCGGTGGCCGCCGGTGGCGTGCTTTGGCAGGCGCCCAGCAGCAAAGAAAATGCGACAAGGAGCAGATAACGGGAGGCGAACGACTTCATTCCTGCGACTCTCTATTTGCGCAAAAAACGAGCAAGTCTACACCCCTCGACGGGGCAGAACAAAACTCAGCAGAAACAGCACGGCGGCCGTGACTACAATTGACGGGCCGGCCGGGGTGTCCTTGAACCAGGACAGCGCCAGCCCGCCACACACGGCGAGTATGCCCAGCAAGCTCGCGCCCAGTGCCATCTGTTCCGGCGAGCGGGCGTGACGTTGTGCCGCAGCGGCCGGGATGATCAGCAATGAAGTGATCAGCAATACGCCGACGATTTTCATCGCCACGGCAATCACCACGGCGATCAACAGCATCAGGGCCAGGCGCAATCCCGCCACGGGCAAACCTTCGACCCTGGCCAGTTCTTCATGCACGGTGATCGCCAGCAATGGGCGCCACAACGAAACCAGCAAGACCAGTACCGCAGCGCTGCCGCCCAGGATCCAGGCCAGATCGGTCGGACTGATCGCCAGCAGGTCGCCGAACAGATAGGCCATCAGGTCGATCCGCACTTCGTGCATGAAGCTTAGTACCACCAGGCCCAGGGAGAGCGTGCTGGGTGCAAGAATTCCCAGAAGTGTGTCGGATGCCAGTGGCTGGCGTTGTTGCAAAGTCACCAGCAACACCGCCAACAGCAAGCAGCCAACGGTCACGGCAACGGTCGGGCTGACATCCAGCAGGAAGCCCAGGGCCACGCCGAGCAATGCGGCGTGGGACAGGGTGTCGCCGAAATAGGCCATGCGCCGCCAGACCACGAAAGACCCCAACGGGCCTGCGACGACGGCCAGGGCCAAGCCTGCAAGCAGGGCGTAGAGCAGAAAATCAGCCATGCTTGCAGCTATCTCCGTGTACATGGGGTTGGCCCGCCGCGGGCGCCTTGACCACCGAGCCATGCAGGTCGTGGGCGTGGTCGTGATGGTGGTGATAAATCGCCAGGCTTTGTGCGTTCTTTCCGAACAGCTCGACGAAAGCCGGATCGCCGCTGACCTGCTCGGGATGGCCGGAACAGCAGACGTGACGATTGAGACAAACCACCTGGTCCGTGGTGCTCATCACCAGATGCAAATCGTGGGAGACCATCAGCACGCCACAACCGTGACGGTCACGCAGGCGGGTGATCAGGCTGTACAGCTCAGCCTGGCCGGCCACGTCGACACCCTGTACCGGTTCGTCGAGTACCAGCAGTTCCGGTTCGCGCAACAAGGCCCGGGCCAGCAACACGCGTTGCATTTCGCCACCGGAAACGCTTTGCACCGGGCTGTCGATTACCTGTTCGGCACCGACTTCCTTGAGTGCCGCCAAGGCCATCGCACGGTCCACGCCCGGCACCAGGCGCAAGAAACGCAGGACCGACAGCGGGAGGGTCGGATCGACGTGAAGTTTTTGCGGCATGTAACCAACCCGCAGTTTCGGCTTGCGCCAGACGCTGCCGCTGTCCGGTTTCAACAGGCCGAGCACGGCACGCACCAGTGTGGTTTTGCCGGCGCCGTTGGGGCCGATCAGGGTCACGATCTGCCCCGGCTCGACACTCAGCTCGATGTTGTCCAGCACCGGTTGCCCGGCGAACGTGACCGCAACCTGCTCAAGACGAATCAGCGCGTTGCTCATCAAGCCCCCTGGCAACCCGAGCAGAGACCGATCACTTCGACGGTCTGGCCTTCGACGATAAACCCGACATCCCTGGCACTGGCGATGATCGCGTCGCTGATGGATTTTTGCTCAAGTTCGATCGCGGCGTGGCACATGCGGCAGATCAGGAACTGACCCTGGTGAGCATGTTCCGGGTGATTGCAGCCGATGAAGGCGTTGAGCGAGGAAATCCGATGGACCAGGCCGTTTTCCAGCAGGAAATCCAGCGCGCGATACACCGTCGGCGGCGCGGCGCGGCGGCCGTCCTGCTCGCTGAGGACCGCAAGAATGTCGTAGGCACCCAGGGGCTTGTGGCTTTGCCACACCAGTTCCAGCACCCGCCGACGCAATGCGGTCAGGCGCAGGCCTTGACGTGCGCACAGTGCATCAGCCTCGGACAAAGCGCTGTGAACGCAATGTGAGTGGTCGTGGGGACGGCTGGCAATCGGTGTTTTTAGCATGAGCGGCGACGAGTTTTGTGAGAGACGTTATTATGTTACCCGTTCTCGCCTCTTCGAGTGGTCATCGTGTCCCGACTTTTTTCTATCTTTGTCGCATTTATCGCAAGTTTTCTGCTGATCGGTTCGGCGCAGGCCGAGGTCAAGGTCCTTACAAGCATCAAGCCTCTGCAGTTGATCGCCGCAGCGGTGCAGGACGGTGTGGCGATTCCTGAAGTTTTACTGCCACCGGGTGCCTCGCCGCATAACTATGCGTTGCGCCCTTCCGACGTACGCAAGGTGCAATCGGTGGACCTGCTGTACTGGATCGGCCCGGACATGGAAGGTTTTCTGCCACGCGTGCTCAATGGTCGTACGCTTCCCAGCGTCGCCGTGCAGGACTTGCCAGGTATGAAACTGCGCCGCTTTGCCGAAGATAGCCACTCCCACGCCGAAGAAGCCGACGAACATGACCACGATCACCGTCCTGGCAGCCTGGATGCGCACCTGTGGTTGTCGCCGGTTAACGCCCGGGTCATCGCCACGAAAATGGCCGCTGACCTGAGTGCCGCCGATCCTGACAATGCTGCGCGCTATCAAAGCAATCTGAAAGCCTTCGACGAACGCCTCGATGCGTTGGATGCGCGCTTGAAGAAACGCCTGGCCGATGTTCAGGGCAAACCCTACTTCGTGTTCCACGAAGCTTTCGACTACTTCGAAGATGCCTACGGCCTCAAGCACGTGGGTGTGTTCAGCGTCGCGGCCGAAGTGCAGCCCGGTGCCCAGCATGTTGCGGCGATGCGCGCGCGTTTGCAGGAAGTCGGCAAGACCTGCGTGTTTAGCGAACCTCCGTTGCGTCCGCGCCTGGCGGAAACCCTGGTGGCGGGTTTGCCGGTGAAGCTGGCTGAACTGGATGCGCTGGGCGGGTACACGCCGGCGACAGCACAGGGCTATGAGCAGGTGCTGGAGAAATTGGGGAATGATCTGGCGGGGTGCCTGGAGTCGTTGTAACCGACACCAAACCCTGTGGGAGCAAGCTCGCTCCCACAGGTCAAAGCCTTTAAAGGGCGAAAGGCAACGGCGTATTGACCGTCTGCCGCTGCGCCAGGCGCAACTGGAACTCCATCGGATCGTGAATTAGCACATCCTGCCCGGCGAACGCCTGCGCCGCGATCAAGCGTGACAACCAGAACCGTACGCAAGCCACCCGCAGCATGGTCGGCCACAACTCGGCTTCGGCAGCGGTGAACGGTCGCAAGGCCGCGTAAGCACCCAACAAGGCCCGCGCTCGCGGTCCATCGATCACGCCATCGTCGTCCGAGCACCAGTCGTTCAAGGCAATCGCCACGTCGTAGAGCATCGGCCCGGAGCAGGCGTTGTAGAAATCGATCAGCCCGGTCAGGTGCGTGCCTTCGAACATCGCGTTGTCGCGGAACAGGTCGGCGTGAATGTTCGCCCGCGGCAGTGCCAGGATTTTTTCTTTCTGTCGGGTGATTTCTTCCAGTGCCCGCTGCAACAGGTCTTTCTGCTCGGCACCGAGGTGCGACAAAAACTGCGTACCCTCTTCCAGCATCCAGTCCAGACCGCGATCGGTTTTGCGCTTGATCATGTTGGCCTGGGTCGCCAGGTGCAGATGGCCGAGCAACTCACCGACCTGCGCGCAATGTTGCGCGTTGGCTTGCTTGATGTGCTTGCCGGCCAGGCGCGGTTGCAGCAACGCAGGTTTGCCCGCCAGTTCGCGCAAGGCCACGCCGTCGGTGGTGCGCAGGGCGTAAGGCACCGGCAGGTCGGCGCCGTGCAGCACGTCGAGCAACTCGATGAAGAACGGCATTTCCTGAACCGGACCGCGCTCGACCAGGGTCAGGACAAATTCGCCCTGCTCCAGGCTGATAAAGAAATTGGTGTTTTCGCTACCGGCGGCAATCCCCTGGAAATCAAGCAGGCGGCCGAGGCCATAAGGGGCGAGAAAAGCTTCCAGCTCGGGCCGAGCCAGGGGGGTGAACACAGACATGTTTAAACTGCCAGTACGGGCGCTGCTGTTGAGCCAGCGCCGATTAAAGTTAAGGACGACTTACCACTTAAAAATTTCCCACGCCGGAATCAGCATATCCGGGTAATCAGAGCGGATGAAGTTACCTTCTGATCCGTCGGCGCGTACCAGGAAGTACGGCTTGCCGCCTTTGGGCGTGACTTTGATCGCATACAGAAAGCCGTTTTGGCGGTATTCCTGGATGAGCTTGTCCCCTTCCGTGCGGATCGTGACATCTGGCTCCGGTGTCGGCGCATCGTCGGCCGCCATGACGGCCAATGGGGCGATTGCAAACAAGCCAGCCAGCAACAGGCGATTTGGTGTGCGCATGATAACCTTGTCCCTTTGTCGTCAACGGTCCCGCTATTCTAGCGCCGGACCCGCCGAAAAGGTTGATCCTGCTCATGAGCCAAGCCCCCCTCGTCCTGGTGGACGGTTCTTCTTACTTGTACCGCGCCTTTCACGCGCTGCCACCGCTGACCACATCCAAAGGCCTGCCGACCGGCGCGGTCAAGGGCGTGTTGAACATGCTCAAGAGCCTGCGCAAGCAGTATCCGGACAGTCCGTTCGCCGTGGTGTTCGACGCCAAGGGTGGGACTTTTCGCGATGACATGTACGCCGAATACAAGGCCAACCGTCCGAGCATGCCTGACGACATGCGCGTGCAGATCGAGCCGCTGCACCAGAGCGTGATCGCCCTGGGCTTCCCGTTGCTGTGCGTCGAAGGTGTCGAGGCCGATGACGTGATCGGCACCCTGGCCCGCAGCAGCGCGGCGGCGGACCGTCCGGTGATCATCTCCACCGGTGACAAGGACATGGCGCAACTGGTCGACGGGCACATTACCTTGGTCAACACCATGACCGGTAGCAGCATGGACGTGGAGGGCGTGAAGGAGAAATTCGGCGTCGCTCCCGAGCAGATCATCGATTATCTGGCGCTCATGGGCGATTCTTCCGACAACATTCCGGGCGTTCCGGGTATCGGCCCGAAGACGGCTTCAGGCCTGCTGGTCGGTGTGAACGGCGGCCTGACCGAGCTCTATGCAAAGCTCGACATCGTGCCGACCCTGCCGATTCGCGGCGCCAAGACCTTGCCGGCCAAGCTCGAAGAGCACAAGGAAATGGCCTTCCTTTCGTATCAACTGGCGACCATCAAGGTTGACGTGCCGCTGGATATTGGCCTCGACGACTTGCAAATGGGCGAGGAAGATCAGGCGAAACTCTACGAGTTGTACAGCCTGCTGGAGTTCAAGAGTTGGCTGAACGACCTTGATCGCGACGCCAAACGCCTGGAGCTGAGCGCTGCCGCCGAGCCTGCGCCGGCCGCCGATCTGTTCAGCGAATCAGAGGCCGAAGCACCGGCCGCCGCTGCTGAAGCCGCCTATGAAACCATCCTCGATCAGGCGCGGTTCAATGTCTGGCTGGAAAAACTGAACAACGCCAAGCTGTTTGCCTTCGACACCGAAACCACCGGCATCGACGCGCAGCAGGCACAACTGGTGGGCCTGTCGTTCGCGGTTCAGGCTAACGAAGCGGCCTACATCCCGTTGACCCATTCCTACATCGGCGTGCCGCAGCAGCTGGATCGTGACACGGTCCTGCGCGCACTCAAGCCGATTCTCGAAGACCCGAACAAGCTCAAGGTCGGCCAGCACGCCAAGTTCGACATGAACATCCTGGCCAACTGCGCCATCGGCGGTGATCAGGACAACGGCATCACCGTGCGCGGCATCGCTTTCGACACCATGCTTGAGTCCTACGTGCTCAATTCCACGGCCACGCGCCATGACATGGACAGCCTCGCGCAGAAGTATCTGGACCACACCACGGTGAGCTTCCAGGACATCGCCGGCAAAGGCGTGAAACAGCTGACGTTCGATCAGATCGCCCTGGAGCAGGCCGGGCCTTACGCCGCCGAAGATGCGGATATCACCTTGCGTCTGCACCAGACCCTGTTCGAAAAGCTCTCGGCCATTCCGAGCCTGGCCAGCGTACTGACTGACATTGAAATTCCGTTGGTGCCGGTGCTGGCGCGTATCGAGCGCCAAGGCGCATTCGTCGACGCCGCCTTGCTGGGCGTGCAAAGCATCGAACTGGGCGACAAGATGGTGGCGCTGGAGCGTGAGGCCTTCGAGATTGCCGGCGAGGAATTCAACCTCGGCTCGCCCAAGCAACTTGGCGTGATCCTTTACGAGAAGCTCGGCCTGCCGGTATTGAAGAAAACCGCCAAGGGCCAGCCATCCACCGCCGAAGAAGTGCTGGCCAAACTGGCTGAAGACGACTATCGGTTGCCGAAAGTGCTCATGGAATACCGTTCCATGAGCAAGCTGAAAAGCACTTATACCGACCGTCTGCCGGAGCAGATCAACCCGCGTACCGGGCGGATCCATACCTCGTATCACCAGGCGGTAGCGTCCACCGGGCGGCTGTCCTCCAGCGATCCGAACCTGCAGAACATTCCGGTGCGCACCGCCGAAGGGCGTCGCATCCGCCAGGCCTTCGTGGCCCCGACTGGTTACAAGCTGCTGGCGGCGGACTACTCGCAGATCGAGTTACGGATCATGGCGCATCTGTCCCGGGATGAAGGGCTGATGAACGCCTTCCGCCACAATCTGGACGTCCACACCGCGACCGCCGCCGAAGTGTTCAAGGTCGAACTGGCCGACGTGAGCTCCGACCAGCGCCGTAGCGCCAAGGCGATCAACTTCGGCCTGATCTATGGCATGGGTGCGCAGAAGCTCGGCAAGGACATCGGCGTCGACACCAAGACTGCCAAGGCCTACATCGATACCTACTTCGCCCGATACCCCGGCGTTCGCCAGTACATGGACCGCACGCGCGCCCAGGCCGCCGAGCAAGGTTATGTCGAGACGTTCTTCGGCCGTCGCCTGTACCTGCCGGACATCAATTCCAACAAGCCGCAAGAACGTGCCGCCGCCGAACGCACGGCGATCAACGCCCCGATGCAAGGCACCGCTGCGGACATCATCAAGAAAGCCATGGTCGCGGTGGATAACTGGCTGACCGCGTCTGGCCTCGACGCCAAAGTCATCTTGCAGGTGCACGATGAACTGGTGCTTGAGGTGCGAGAAGATCTGGTCGACCAGGTTCGCGATGAAATTCGCGTGCACATGAGCGAAGCTGCGAAACTGGATGTGCCGTTGCTGGTCGAAGTGGGTGTTGGAAATAACTGGGATGAGGCTCACTGAGCCTTCCTGTAGGAGCAAGCTCGCTCCTACAGAAAAATGTCGTGTTCTGCTGCGGCATAGTGCCGCGGCAGAAGGGCGCAAATCGCTTGGTCCGGAAAATTATCAGAGTTATTCCAAAGCCATTTGAAAAAAATCTGAACTAATCTTGCGAACCACCACTCAGAGTTACTGAATGGCTGGTGAAGCCCTTCGATGCTCCTATGTTGTGTTAAGTGTTGGCAGATATCTGGACCCCGCCCTAGCGGTCTAGAGCTTGAACCCCGGAACTTCCTCCTCCCCATAGAAGTCCGGGGTTTTTTTTGCCCGCAGAAAACTGCCTGGGGGACGTCCCAGACAGTTTTCGTGGCTTACTGGGCTTCTACCTCGGCACCCTTGTCCGCCAGCTCCATCCAGCCTGCCAGCACTGTGTAGGCATCTTCCAGGCCCATACGTTTTGGGGCCGAGAACAGCTGAATTGTCACGAGATCGCCCCAGCCCTTGCGGATTTCCGCCTGAACCTTGAGCAGCGTGTTCTTGGCCGCGCCATAGGTCAGCTTGTCCGCTTTGGTCAGCAGAATGTGCATCGGCATGCCGGCAGCCACGGCCCAGTCGAGCATCAGCAGGTCGAAATCGGTCATCGGATGGCGGATGTCCATCATCAGGATCAGACCTTTCAAACTCTCGCGCCCACCCAGATAAGCCTCCAGGTGACGCTGCCAGTGTTGCTTGAGCGGGATCGGTACTTTTGCATAACCGTAGCCCGGCAGGTCGACCAGACGGCGTTCATCGTCTAGCTTGAAGAAGTTCAACAGCTGTGTGCGCCCCGGGGTTTTCGAGGTGCGCGCCAGGCTGGCATGAGTCAGGGTGTTCAAGGCACTCGACTTGCCGGCGTTGGAACGCCCGGCGAAGGCGACTTCGAAGCCCTCGTCATCCGGACATTGGTCGACTTTGGCGGCGCTGAGCATGAAGGTGGACTGTTGGCACAGACCGAGGATGGGATTCTTGAGTTGCATGGGATTTCCGATGTGGGCGGCGCCAGGAATGGGCGCGGCAAGCAGTGTCGCTTCCGTTTCAGTGACGCCAGTATATAATGCCGCAGATTTTGTGTGCGCTTTGTCCCAGCGTAGGATGAAGTTCACGAGAGCGACAGACCTTGATTGCGCACTAGAACGCAGCTCGCTCTCAACCCTGAAAAGGTCGTTTTATGACGAAATGGCTGCTAGCTGCCGGTGTCTTGATGCCGCTTTACAGCGCTCAGGCTACACAGGATCCGGAAGCTGTGTACAACCGTGTTTGTGGTGCCTGTCATTCCGGCCAACTCCCCATGGCGCCGAAAAAAGGCGATCAGGAAGCTTGGACGCCGAGGTTGGCGAAAGGTATGGAGACGCTGGTGCAACACGTGACCCAGGGTTTCAAGGCGATGCCGCCGCGTGGTTTGTGCATGGACTGCAGTGCCGAGGATTACCAAGCCATCATCCTTTGGATGAGCGAGTAAGCCCGGTCCATAACTCTTAACCCTTAGCCGTAGTTGGATTAGCTGATGAAGAAATTGATCGTGAGTCTGCTGTTGACCGTGGGCATCTCCGGCATGGCCCATGCTGCAGGTGAGGCAGTAAAACCTGGTGACAAAGCAGCTGGCCAGGCAAAAGCCGCCGTATGTGGCGCCTGCCACGGTCCGGATGGCAACAGCATGGCGCCAAATTTTCCGAAACTGGCGGGTCAGGGTGAACGCTACCTGACCAAGCAATTGCTCGACATCAAGTCGGGCAAGCGCACCGTACTGGAAATGACTGGCCTGCTGACCAACCTGAGCGATCAGGATCTGGCGGACATCGCCGCCTACTTCGCCAGCCAGAAAGGCAGCGTCGGGGCCGCCGACGAGAAGCTGGTCAAGCGCGGCGAGAATTTGTTCCGTGGCGGTGACATGGCCAAGGGCCTGCCAGCCTGCACCGGCTGCCACTCGCCAAATGGCGCAGGTAACGCGGCTGCCGGCTTCCCGCACCTGGGTGGCCAGCACGCTCAATACGTCGCCAAGCAACTGACCGATTTCCGCAAGGAAGACGGTGGTCGCACCAACGATGGCGATGCCAAAACCATGCAGACCATCGCCAAGCGGCTGAGTGACGAAGACATCGCCGCGGTCTCCAGCTACATTCAAGGCCTGCACTAAGGCCGGCGGTTCGGGCGTTGGACGGGGTGCTTATCGCCTGCAATGTTAACGCTCGATTAATCCGTTGCAACGAGTATAAAAAGGGTGGCTTTGGCCGCCCTTTTTTGTGGCCGCTGCCGTTACACTACAGAACTCAAGCCCGCCAGGATCTGTCTGAAAACAAGTCGCGCGAGGCGATAAAATTTGTCCAGGAGTAAAGCATGCGTAATCTGATCATCAGCGCCGTTTTTGCCGCTGCCAGCCTGTTCGGCATGACTGCCCAGGCCGCTGAAGCCCCCGCCGCACCTTATGTCGAACTGAGCAATCCGGTTCCGGTCGCCGTGCCAGGCAAGATCGAAGTGGTAGAGCTGTTCTGGTACGGCTGCCCGCATTGCTACGCCTTCGAGCCGGTGATCAATCCGTGGGTCGAGAAGCTGCCTACGGACGTGAACTTCGTGCGCATCCCGGCCATGTTCGGTGGCGCGTGGGATGCTCACGGTCAGATGTTCCTGACCCTTGAAGCCATGGGTGTCGAGCACAACGTTCACGCCGCGGTATTCAACGCGATTCAGAAAGAACACAAGAAACTGACCGACAAGGATGACATGGCTGACTTCCTCGCTACCCAAGGCGTGGACAAGGACAAGTTCCTGGCCACCTTCGATTCGTTCGCCATCAAGGGCCAGATCAATAAGGCTAAAGAGCTGGCGAAGAAGTACGAAATCTCCGGCGTTCCAACCATGATCGTCAACGGCAAGTACCGCTTTGACGTGGGCTCCGCCGGCGGTGCCGAACAGGCCCTGCAACTGGCCGACAAACTGATCGACAAAGAGCGAGCGGCTAACAAGGCTGCCGCCAACTAAGGGCAGTCACTGCCATGCGCCGATGGGGTACTGAACGCATCGTTGGCCTGCATGATCCGCGGGTCAACGAGCATCATCTGGAGTCCACGGGCCTGCCCGCAGACAGTCGTCTGCGCTTGCTCAGTTTCAATATCCAGGTCGGCATCAGTACCGAGCGTTATCGGCATTACCTGACCCGAGGCTGGCAACATCTGTTACCGCACACCGGGCGAGCCGATAATCTGCAGAAAATCGGCAATCTGCTAGGCGACTTCGATCTGGTCGCCTTGCAGGAAGCCGATGGCGGCAGCCTGCGATCAGGCTACGTCAATCAGGTCGAACACCTGGCCCAGCTCGGCGCCTTTCCCTACTGGTATCAACAACTCAATCGCAATCTCGGTCGCCTGGCCCAGCACAGCAATGGCGTGCTCAGCCGATTGCGCCCGTGGGCCATTGAAGATCATCCGTTGCCGGGGCCAAAGGGTCGCGGAGCCATTCTGGTAAGGTTCGGCGAAGGCCCGGAAGCGCTGGTAGTGGTCATGATGCACCTGGCATTGGGCGCCCGGGCGCGCAGCCTGCAACTGGCCTACATCCGCGAGTTGATTGGTGATTACAAACACCAGGTACTGATGGGCGACATGAACACCCATGCCAGTGACCTTCTGCAAAACTCCGCGTTGCGCGATCTCGGTCTGCTTGCGCCGCAAATGGAGGCGACGTTTCCCAGCTGGCGCCCACAGCGCTGCCTGGACCATATCCTGCTGAGCCCGAGCCTGACCCTGGAAAAGGTCGAGGTGTTGGCACAGCCCATTTCCGATCACCTGCCGGTCGCGGTAGAAATTCGTCTGCCGGGTTCGCTCACGGCCGATGCATTGCCCGCGTTGAGTCCTGCCCTTCGCGGATCCCATGAATGAGCGACGAAGCACAGCGCTGGAAAGAGAAATACCTCAAAAGCATCGAACAACAGGAAAAGCTCGAACGTCGCTGGGACGCGCGGCTCGACTTGCTGCGCCGTGGGCTGGTGCGCAGTACCCTGGCGGCGGAAGGGACTGACCGCTCCGTTGACCAATGCATGAAGGAAATGCGTGAGGTCGTGCGCACCGATGACATGGACGCCGGCCTGGCCGCCCTGATTCCACGCCTGGAAAAAGCCGTGCTCGACTCCGAGCAGCGTCGGGAAACCCGGATCAACCAGACCAGTGCCGCCCTGACTGCGCTGGTCACTCAGTTGCAAACATTGCCGCTGCCACGGGATGTGAGCCGGCCACTCAAGACTTTCGCCAGGCAACTGGATGCGCGGGTCAGTCAGGCACGTGAGATACCGTTGTTGCTCAGCGAGCTGAGTGGCTTGCAAGGCAAGGCCTTGAACCAGCTGGAGACCCCGACGGAGCACGGACGGCCGGGCTTGCTGCAGCGGTTGTTCGGCGGTCGTGAAGCGGAGGAAATGGCCACATCGCCTGCCCAGGCCTGCGCCTCGTCGTCTGCCGAAGCGGTGGCCCCGCCTGCTGCCGAGCGCGTTGAAGCAGAACCTTCGCCATCCGAACCCCTCGTGACTGAGTCTGCTCCGGTAATCGTGACCTTTGCATCGGCGGTCGAGGAGCCTCAGCCCGCCAGCATTTCAGAAGTGCAACCCGGCGCCGAAATCGAATCGGTCGAACAATCCGTTTCGAAAACCATCGCGACTGTCCCCGAGCCGGAAGTGAACCCTGACGAGCTGACCGCGCAAACATCGCCGGATAGCCTGCCCTTGGCGGATATTGCGGCCGAGGGCGTGGCCGTCGTCGATCATGCGCCCGAACACGATATTCTCTACGCACTCCCGGACTCCCCCGAGCCCTCCTACAGCTCGGTGGCCAGTCACATCGAAGACACGCTGCTGGGGCTGCTCGACGACCTGACATTGCCCGAGCGTCATCGCCCGCAAGCCGAATCCATGCGCGATCGTCTGAAAAACGGTCTGAACTGGTACGAATTGCTACCGATCCTCGACGATTTCGCCACGTTGATGCTGGCCATTACCGACAGCGGCCAGCATGAGTTCGAAGCCTATCTGCAACGACTGAACGAGCGCCTCGAATCGTTCCAGAGCAACTTGCAGGCCGCCACCGCAGGACACGCCGACAATCGGTCGGCCGCGCGGCAGATGGATACGCAGATCCGCGAACAGGTCGATGGCTTGCAAAGCAGCATGCAGGAAGCCGCGGACCTGGAAGATCTCAAGCACGTTCTGGAAAACCATCTCGAAGGCTTGCTGGGTACCATGGACCAGCACCAGAAACAGCGCGATGAGCGCGAGCAAGAGGTCGCTGCGCGCCTGCACAGCCTGGCCGAGCGGGTCGCCCATATGGAGCAGGAGGCCCAGGGTTACCGCGAGCACCTTGAAGAGCAACGTCAGAAGGCATTGGTCGACCCGTTGACCGGGCTGCCCAACCGCGCGGCCTGGAGCGAGCGCCTTGATCATGAAGTCAAACAATGGCAGCAACATGGCAACACGCTGCTGCTGGCCATGCTCGACCTCGATCATTTCAAGCGCATCAACGATAACTACGGGCACCTGGCCGGTGACAAAGTGTTGAAAATCATCGCCAGTGTGTTGCGCAAGCGTCTGCGCGGGACGGATTTCATTGCCCGGTTTGGCGGCGAAGAGTTTGTACTGTTGATGCCAGCCACGGTGCCGGCGGCGGGACTGAAGTTGCTGGAAAGCTTGCGTGCCTCCATTGAGGCCTGTCCGTTCCACTTCAAGGGAGAGCCGGTGACCATCACCGTGTCTATCGGAATGACGGCGTTCAGGCCGGGTGAGCATGGCGATCAAGCGCTTAAAAGAGCCGATCAGGCACTGTATCGCGCAAAAAATGCAGGCCGCAACCGGGTGGAACCGGGCTGAGTATCATTTGTTCCAATTTGTTTAATTCGATGCGATTGCCGTCAGTCCGCAAGGCATTACGTTACACTGTTGCATTATTGTCTTGTGTGTACTGCCTTTCGCCATGAAATATTTTGCTCTGATCGTGTCACTGATTCTGCTGGCCGGCTGTACCAGCGGTCCCCGTTATGACACCAGCCACCCATCGGCCAATTACGATAGCCGCGTGCAATTTGTGGTGGTGCATTACACCAATGCCTCGCTGGAGCGTTCGTTGCAATTGCTGACCCACGGTGAAGTCAGCAGCCATTACCTGATCGGCGACGACAAGGGCGCCACCATCTATAAGCTGATGGATGAAAATGTGCGGGCCTGGCACGCCGGGGAGAGCGAGTGGAATGGCCGGACCTGGCTGAATTCCAGTTCCATCGGTATCGAAATCGTCAATCCAGGGTTCAAGGACACCCCGACTGGACGCGTGTGGTATCCCTACACCGAGGATCAGGTCCAGTCGTTGATCGTGTTGCTCAAGGACATCAGCAAGCGTCATGGCATAAGGCCGCGCGACATCGTTGGCCATAGCGATATTGCACCGTTTCGCAAGCTGGACCCGGGGCCGCTGTTCCCCTGGAAGCGTCTGGCCGCCGAAGGCTTGGGCATTTGGCCGAACGAACAGTCGGTGGCGCGCCAGCAAATGCAGTTCGCCGAACAGTTGCCGAGCATCAGCTGGTTTCAGGCGCAATTGGCTCACCTGGGTTATGCCTCGCCACAAACCGGCGAGCTCGATGTCGCGACACGACATGTGATAGCGGCATTCCAGATGCATTTTCGCCCGGCGCGCTTCGATGGCACTCCGGATGCGCAAACTGCAGCAATTCTTTTGGTGTTGAATCAGACAAAATAATGACGCCCGCCCGACGGTCCGGGCGTTTTCCCAATCAGCAGCTATAACTCATTGGTAATCCTTCGGATATTCCACAATGACTGCTGCTCGAGAGACCTTCCGTAGTTGGTTCCATCGCCCCTGGTTCCTGGGGCTGATGTCTACTGCCCTGAGCGCAACGTTATTGATGGCCGGCAGCCTGTTCGTCGCCATACACCAGGTCGAGCAAAACGAAAGCGAAGAAATGAATGCTCAGGGTGAACGCTTTCTCGCCCGCCTGGAACAGCTCTTCGGGCAACTGCGTGAAAGCCTTGACGATCTTGAAGCGCAACCGTTGCGCGGTTGCGATGCTGAAATGATCGCAACCTTGCAACAGGTTTCGTTCAATTATCGCTTCGTCTACGAAGCCGCCTACATGGACTCCTCGCGAATCTGCTCCAATCGCCCTCGTCAGGAAGGGCTGTCGCTGAGTCGGTCACCAGACATCAAAGGCCCGACGTACAGCTATTGGCTCAACACCACCACCGAACCCGATGAAAACCGCGCCGCGCTGATGCTCGGGCGCGGGAATTTCCGGGTCGCGACCTCTCGCGGGCATTTGACCGATATGGTCGACCTGTCGCCGGGCAGCAGCCTGCTGGTAGTCCTGGACCATGGCACGCGCGCGATTCCGGTGCTGGGTGTTACTCAGGTTTGGCCGCCGGCCAAGGTCTGGCCACCGAAAAACCGCGATGCGCTACAAATCACCCAGACACGCCTGATTTACCGCATGCCCACCGACAACCCGGAGTATCAATTGGTGTTGATCAGCCCGCGCAGCGGCATGCATATCCCGACAGTCTGGTGGTGGTTGCTGCCAGCCAGCATCGCGCTGGGCACGTGCGTTGGGTTCCTGGTGTTTCTGCTGGTACGCCAGCGGCAGTCGCTGGACGCCGAACTGGCCGGCGCGATTCGCCGTGGCGAGTTGCAGGTGCTGTATCAACCGATCTTCGACCTCGATAGCCGCAACTGTGTCGGGGCTGAAGCGCTGCTGCGCTGGCGCAGGCCGGACGGCACCCTGACCAGTCCCGACCTGTTCATTCCGATGGCGGAGAACACCGGGCAAATTCGCCAGATGACGGACTTCGTCCTGCAACGCCTGCTCGAGCAGCTCGGACAGTTGCTGCGTGCCAATCCGCAACTGTACATCTCGGTCAATCTCGCGGCGTGTGACGTGATGGTTCCGCGGATCGGCCAGGTGATGGCGCGGTTGCTGACCCTGCACCGCGTCGCTGCGCGGCAAATTGCCTTTGAGGTCACCGAGCGTGGACTGGTCGATGTGGTGGTGGCCCGGGAAAACCTGCAATCGTTGAGGGATGTCGGGCACCAGGTGTTGATCGACGACTTTGGTACCGGCTATTGCAGTCTCGCTTATTTGCAAACCCTGCCGGTGGATTGCCTGAAAATCGACAAGGCGTTCATTGATGCGTTGGGTCATGACGCCGCCAGCAGCGGTGTGGCCCCGCACATCATTCACATGGCCCAGTCGCTGCACCTGAAGGTGATTGCCGAAGGCATTGAACATGAGGCCCAGGCGGAGTTCCTGAGCAGTGAAGGCGTGAAGTTCGGCCAGGGCTGGCTGTTCGCCCGCGCGCTGAGCGCAGTGCAGTTCATTGAACTGATTACCCGGGGGCGGCGTCTGGCCGGCCGGCGCCTGGATGACGAAGCGTGACGGTGACCTAAACGGTCAGCGCCATGTAGAACTGAGTACCCTGCCCCGGCCGTGAATAGACGCCCATCCGCCCGCCATGCAATTGCACGATTTCCTTGCACAGTGCCAGGCCGAGTCCGGCCCCGCCCTTCTTGCGTCCAACCTGCACGAACGGCTCGAAGATCCGCCCCTGCTGACCGTAGGCAATGCCTTCGCCATTGTCCTCGACACTGATAATGACCCGGTCGCCATGGCGCCGGGCCTGCAAGCGTATCCGTCCGCCGGAACCGGTGTGACGCAAGGCGTTGTCGAGCAGGTTGTCGAGTACCCGGTCCAGTTGTGGCTGGTCGGCCTGCAACCGCGGTAATGGCCCCTGCACTTCCACCAGCAGATTGATTTCCTTCTCTTGGGCCGATGTGGCAAAGCGTGCCTGAGCCTGTTCCAGCAAAGCCTCGATGGAACACGGTGCCAGGCTGAGTTTCTGCAAGCCGTTCTGGTAGCGGGAGAAATTCAGCAGGTCATTGATCAACTGCATCAGCCGCTGCATCTCTTCATTCACGGTATCGAGCAGGTCGGCTTCCCGGGAATCCGGGGCAAAGTGTGCGCGCTCACGGAACAATCCGAATGCCATATGCATGCCGGTGACCGGTGTGCGTAATTCATGGGAGGCGCGCAATACAAATTCGCTGCGCACCCGTTCGAAGGCCCGCTGTTCCGTGACGTCATGCAGCACCATCACGGCACCGAGAATATGGCCCTGGGTATGGCTGACCGGGGTCAGGCTAAAGGTCAGCAGTCGCGACTCGCCGTCGACTTCGATACTCAGGTCTTCCGGCGCCCGTTCCAGCGTGCCGCCGCGCAGCACCAGATGCAGCTGCTCATCGAGTTCGGGGCGCTCCAGCGCCGTACCCAACCCTTGACCCAGGCGATCGGACTCCCAGCCTAATTGGCGCTGGGCCACGGGATTAAGGTGTTCCAGATGGCCCTGACGGTCGATCATCAGCAGTCCGTCGTCGATGCTGTCGAGTACGGCCTGCAAACGCTGCTGCCCGGCCAGCAGTTCATCAACGTTGGTGGCCTGATGTTCACGCAGCGATTGGGCCATGATCCCGAAACGCCGGGTCAGTTGGTTCATCTCCACCGCCGAAGAGATCGGCAGGGTGACATCGAAATTGCCTTGGCCGATATTGTCCGCCGCCTTGGCCAATGCCTCGATGGGCTCCCCGAAGCGCCGGGCGATGGCCTGCGCGGTCACGAAGCCGATGATCAGCACCGCCAGCCCCACCAAGCCAAGCAACCCGGCAATCAGCAGTGCCCGCTCTCGGGCCTGGCGCTCGGTATCGTTAATGTTATCCAGTGCGCGCTTGTGCTCGGCGATCAGGCCATTGCGTAGCGCGTTGAATTTTTCCGTCAGGTTGTCGTGGCTGCTGAGCACATTCGACGGGGCCGGGGACGTTTCATAAGCCTGGATAAAGCGCTCGTAGTCGGCCTTGGCTTTTCTGAAGCCGTACTCGCTGCCGGTCTCCGCCGGTTCCTGGGCGATGCCTTCCTCCAGCAGTTCGAAGTAATGCTGCTTCGAGGCGGCGAAAGCGGCGGAGTCAGGTTTCTCGCTGAGCATGATGATCAGTTGATCACCCAGGGTCTGACGCAGCTTGAGCCCCAGGTCCAGAGTGACGAAGTTGTTGCGGATGAGCACTTCCTGGCTGCCGGCCATCTGCATCACGCTGACCAGCCCGAGCAAGAGCCCAAGCAACGCGACGGTGATCAGTGCGGAGATGCTCAGGAAAAGCCGGGTCCGCAATTTCATCGCCAGTTTCATCGGTTATTGCTCACAAGTTGTACTGCTTGCGTTTGCGGTACAGCGTCGAGGCGTCGATGCCCAGGATTTTGGCCGCTTGATCCAGCGTGTCGGCAGTGGCAAGGACCGCGCCGATGTGGGCCTTTTCCAGCTCATCCAGGCTCAGTGCCGCGCCGATGCGCGGTGCATTGTTGGCCGGGGTTTCGGCCATGCCCAGATGACTGATCTCGACCAGCTCCTGCGGACAGATGATGCTCGCCCGCTCGATCACGTTGCGCAGCTCACGGATGTTGCCGGGCCAGCGATAGCTCAGCAGCACTTCCCGGGCCTCGTCGCTGAAGGCGCGCGCGGGACGGGCGTATTCCTTGACGAAGCGCGCCAGGAAACGATCGGCGAGGTTGAGAATATCTTCGCGGCGTTCGCGTAGTGGCGGCAGGTGCAAGGTAATGACATTCAGGCGATAGAGCAGGTCTTCACGGAAACGACCGTCGCGGGCCATGTCCTCAAGGTTGCGGTTGGTGGCCGCAAGGATGCGCACATCGGCGCGGCGGGTCACCGGGTCACCGACGCGCTCATATTCCTTGTCCTGAATAAAACGCAGCAACTTCGGCTGCAATGTCAGAGGAAAGTCGCCGATCTCGTCGAGAAACAGCGTCCCGCCGTCAGCCTGGTTGACTCGGCCCAAGGTGCTTTCGCTGGCACCGGTGAAAGCGCCGCGGCTGTGGCCGAAGAGTTCGCTTTCCATGAGGTCGGCGGTCAGCGACGGGCAGTTGATCGTGACGCAGGATTTCTTCGCGCGTTTGCTCCAGCCGTGAATGGCTTGGGACAGTTCGCCCTTGCCGGTACCGGATTCACCAAGAATCAGAATATTGGCATCGGTCGTGGCAACCTGGCGGGCGGTTTCGAGTACCACTTTCATGGCTGGGCTGTGGGAGTCCAGACCATCCATGGGCTTGCGCACTTCACCTTCCAGGGCTTCCAGGCGCGCCGACAATTGCCGCACTTCCAGTTGCTTGGCGGTTGCCAGCCGCAATTGATCCGGGCTGCACGGTTTGACCAGATAGTCGGCGGCACCGGCCTGGATCGCATCCACCGCCGTGTCGACGGCTGAGTGCGCGGTGACAATCACCACCCGCATCCAGGGTGCCTGGATACGCATCTGGGCCAGCACATCGAGGCCGTTGTCTTCACCCAGACGCAAATCGAGGAAGCACAGGTCGAAGACCTGTCGCTGCAACAGGGCTTCTGCCTGCGCGGCGCTGGTAGCGGTGGCCACGCTGTAGCCTTCGTCTTCGAGGCAGTAACGGAAAGTACGCAGGATGGCGGACTCATCATCCACTAGCAGAATGCGGCCTTGATGCTCAGTGGCTGATTCCATTTTCCTACGCTCCTTAATGAATGATCTTGGTTTGGTCCTGGAAAAATCGGGCAAGTTGCATGATTGATTCTGAGCCATTCCCGTCATGGCAGGGTAGCTTTCATCCCATGTATCGGTTAGCCGGCTGATTTTGTGGGTCTGTTAATAGATGCCCGATTTCTTACAACAGCCTGTGTGTATTTCTGACATCCGCGCCTTCCTCTCAATTCAAAAAATTTACGCCTTCCTACAAACGAATCGTGCAATACGCACGACTGCACACGTGGCATCGTGCAGGATGCGTGCGAAGTGATTTTTTTGATATTCATAACATATTGAAATTAAAGAAAATTTATTCGAGTCAAGGCTGGCATGCAGGCTGCAATTGTCTGGTTGACCAGGGCATTCAAAAACAAACGCCCGTTATCGAATACCGACCCGATCGGTAGGAGCTTCAGGATGAACCGTCAACGTGCCGCCCACCTGCACCTCTCGCCTGTGCATATCCAGCAAGGGGTGTTTGCTGTTCTGGCGCTGTTGATCACCTTGATCGGCGGCCAGCAGTTTCTGCGCTGGGAGCAGTGTCAGCAGCCGGAAGCGCCATGTCTGTCGATTCAGCATCCAGCCCAAACCCATTTCAGTGCTGTCAGCAGCGGTCAGGCCGATAGCACCCCGATGCGCATGATGGATGTCGACCAGGCCGGGCCTGTGGGTGAGATGCGTCATCAAGAGCGTTGGGTGTTCTAGGCAAAACTTCCGCCGCACCCCATGCGCCGGGAAATGCAGCACCTCTAAACAGAAACGTAAGGAGAATCACCATGTTGAGCTGGGCAATCACATTTCTGATCATCGCCATCATCGCCGCCGTACTAGGCTTCGGTGGTATCGCGGGCACCGCCACGGGTATCGCCAAGATTCTGTTCGTCGTGTTCCTGGTGATGTTCGTTGCCTCCTTTTTCTTTGGCCGTCGCGGTCGAGGCTGATATGAGAGGGTTGTTGAATACACTGGCTGCGCCACCTGAGGAAGGCCGGCGCATGACCAAGGGGTCGGGACGTTCTGCCTGTTTCAGGGGCGGAGTGACCTACGGGTACAGGGAGTACCTGCGCAAGGGCCGGGTCTGGAAAAGCTGCTGCGCAAGTTCGCCGGACCGCCATGGTTCGACGGGCTTGCGAAGGGCTTGATCACGCAACACATTGAAATAGAGCGCTCGTCCCGGTTTCATCACTGTTATCGCTTCCTCGTCCTTGTTACGTCGGAAATTACTTTTCCCGGTGTTTCAGCAGCGACCGTATATCGAGAAAAATCACCTTTCTTTGGCCGCGATTTTTCGCTTCGTTCGGCGGGATTTTGCTGGAAAATCAACGCTCGGCCACTGCTCAAAAAACATTCAATCTGCTCTGTGATGGCCGGTTCACGGCACTTATGCCTGCCGAAATGTCGTATTCGAACCGGTTGGGACGCGAGTTTCACTAAAAAAACCTCATGCCGATTCGGCATGGGGTAGGCGTTTACGGCATTAGACGGCGCTCCCTTGCATCGGAATAGTTGCGCCTTTTTTCGCCTGCCAGAGAGCCGTAAACACGCGGTCCGGGGCACCTTATACGGGGGGCAGATGCACTGGACTTTTTCGCCATAAGCGTTCCAGTTCGCGCATCTCCCTGAGTCAAACAACAAGTAAGGGTAAAGATATGAAGAAGGCAAAGCTTAGCCTCGCCTGGCAGATCCTCATCGGTCTGGTATTGGGGATTGCAATCGGTGCGCTGCTCAACCATTTCAGTGCCGAAAAAGCCTGGTGGATCAGCAACGTCCTGCAACCGGCAGGCGATATCTTTATCCGTCTGATCAAGATGATCGTGATTCCGATCGTCATTTCCTCCCTGATCGTCGGCATTGCAGGCGTCGGTGACGCCAAGAAGCTGGGGCGCATCGGCTTCAAGACCATCGTCTACTTCGAGATCGTCACTACCATCGCTATCGTGGTCGGTCTGCTGCTGGCCAACCTGTTCCATCCGGGTGCCGGCATCGACATGAGCACCCTGGGCACTGTGGACATTTCCAAGTACCAGGCCACGGCGGCCGAGGTTCAGCATGAACACGCGTTCATCGAAACCATCCTCAACCTGATCCCGTCGAACATCTTTGCGGCCATGGTTCGCGGCGAAATGCTGCCGATCATCTTCTTCTCTGTATTGTTCGGTCTCGGTTTGTCGAGCCTGCAGGCGGACCTGCGCGAACCGCTGGTGAAGATGTTCCAGGGCGTATCGGAAAGCATGTTCAAGGTCACTCACATGATCATGAACTACGCCCCGATCGGCGTGTTCGCACTGATTGCGGTAACCGTTGCCAACTTCGGCTTCGCCTCGCTGATACCGCTGGCCAAACTGGTGATCCTGGTTTACTTCGCCATCGCCTTTTTCGCTTTCGTGATCCTGGGCCTGATCGCTCGCCTGTTCGGGTTCTCGGTGATCAAGCTGATGCGCATCTTCAAGGATGAGCTGGTACTGGCCTACTCCACCGCCAGCTCCGAAACCGTGCTGCCACGCGTGATCGAGAAAATGGAAGCCTACGGCGCACCGAAAGCCATTTGCAGCTTCGTGGTGCCGACCGGTTACTCGTTCAACCTCGACGGTTCGACCCTGTACCAAAGCATCGCGGCGATCTTCATTGCCCAGCTGTATGGCATCGACCTGTCGATCAGCCAACAACTGTTGCTGGTACTGACCCTGATGGTCACCTCCAAAGGCATCGCCGGCGTACCGGGCGTGTCCTTCGTGGTACTGCTGGCCACACTCGGCAGCGTCGGTATTCCACTGGAAGGCCTGGCGTTCATCGCCGGTGTCGACCGCGTCATGGACATGGCCCGTACCGCACTGAATGTGATCGGCAACGCCCTGGCGGTTCTGGTTATCGCTCGTTGGGAAGGCATGTACGACGACGCCAAGGGCCAGCGCTACTGGAACTCCCTGCCGCACTGGCGCAGCAAGGAAAAACTGCCGGCGGGTGAAACCTCCAGCAACTGATACAAAAACTGTGGGAGCGAGCTTGCTCGCGATGACCGACTAAAGCCGACATTGATGTCGACTGATACACCGCTATCGCGAGCAATCGAGCGTCGACCGGCTGCTCCCACAGTGATCTACGAAAGCCGCACCAGACAAACCCCGGAGAAATCCGGGGTTTGTCGTTTCTGGCCACCCCGCTATCATTCGCGCATCTTTTGGGGGATTTGACTGATGCTCAATGGCCTGTGGCTTGGCTTCTTCATCGTGGCAGCCGTCTCGGCGCTGGCTCAGTGGCTGATTGGCGGCAACGCCGGGATATTCGCGGCGATGGTGGAAAGCATTTTCGCCATGGCCAAGTTGTCGGTCGAGGTCATGGTGCTGCTGTTTGGCACCCTCACTCTCTGGCTGGGCTTTTTGCGCATTGCCGAGAAAGCCGGGATCGTCGAATGGCTGGCCAAGGCCCTGGGGCCACTGTTTTTGCGCCTGATGCCTGAGGTCCCGCCTGGTCATCCGGCCATCGGCCTGATCACCCTGAATTTCGCCGCCAATGGGCTGGGCCTGGACAACGCCGCCACACCGATCGGCCTCAAGGCCATGAAAGCGCTGCAAGAGCTCAATCCCAGCGATACCATCGCCAGCAACGCACAGATACTGTTCCTGGTGCTCAACGCTTCCTCGCTGACCCTGCTGCCGGTGACGATCTTCATGTATCGCGCCCAGCAAGGCGCGCCTGACCCGACGCTGGTGTTCCTGCCGATCCTGCTGGCGACCAGTTGCTCGACCATTGTCGGCTTCCTGTCAGTGGCATTCATGCAGCGCCTGCGCATCTGGGACCCCGTGGTGCTGGCCTACCTCATCCCTGGCTCCCTCGCCCTCGGCGGTTTCATGGCGTTGCTGGCGACTCTTTCGGCGACCGCGCTGGCTGGCCTGTCGTCGATCCTCGGCAACCTGACGCTGTTTGGCCTGATCATGCTGTTTTTGCTGATCGGCGCGCTGCGCAAAGTGAAGGTCTACGAGGCCTTCGTCGAAGGCGCCAAAGAGGGTTTCGACGTCGCCAAGAACTTGCTGCCCTACCTGGTGGCAATGCTCTGCGCGGTGGGTGTTCTGCGGGCATCCGGGGCGCTGGACTTCGGTCTGGACGGGATTCGTCATCTGGTGGCGTGGGCCGGTTGGGACACGCGCTTCGTCGATGCGCTGCCGACGGCGATGGTCAAACCCTTCTCGGGTAGCGCCGCCCGGGCGATGCTGATTGAAACCATGAAGACCTCGGGCGTGGACAGCTTCCCGGCGCTGGTGGCGGCAACGATCCAGGGCAGTACCGAGACGACCTTCTATGTACTGGCGGTGTACTTCGGCGCCGTGGGTATCCAGCGCGCACGACATGCAGTCGGTTGTGCATTGTTGGCGGAGCTTGCCGGGGTGTTGGGTGCGATCGGGGTTTGTTACTGGTTCTTTGGTTGATCGGCCCCGCCAGCCAACTCTTTCAACGCTGCCTTGCGCTCGCCCGTCGGCAAGGCACCGAGCTTCTCCACGGCAGCATAGAACTTGAGCCAGTCGCCATCCACCTGATGGAACAACGCGGCAAATGCCGGTACCCATTGATCGTACAAACCAAACGGCAATAGCCGGGCATTGTTCATGGGGGCATAGATCCAGGCGTCGTAGCGTTTGTCTGCGGCCCACTGACTGTCGCGCAATTGCCGGTACTCGCTGCGCAAGCGCTCGAACTCGGCAGCCTTGCGCTGGCGCATTTGTTCGGTTGGCAACGACAAGGTGTAGAGCTTTTCCAGCCGGGTGCGGGTCTTGAGCACCAACTCAGTGAACTGGTCGCGCCGACGCACCTGCGCATCGTTATCCGGTGGCAGGTGGCGGTAGGTGCGCCATTGGCGAGTACCTTCCTGCTCGACGAAGGTGGCAAAGGATTCGTTGAACTCCGTGTCGTCCTTTATATAGAAACGCTGATGGGCCAGCTCGTGAAAGATCAGTGTGGCCAGTCGCTCATCCCCCCAACCCATCATCGAACTGATGATCGGGTCGTTGAACCAGCCGAGTGTCGAATAGGCCTCGACGCCGCCAATTGACACGTCCATACCCTGCAAGCGTTGCAATGCCGCTTCGCCGCGGGCTGCATTCTGGCTGTAGTAACCGCGATAGGCCACGCAGCCGGCGACGGGGAAGCAGTGACTTACGGGCTTGAGGGAAAATTCCGGCGTGACGAAGACATTCCAGACGACGAATGGACGGCCAATGTCAGCGTACAGGCGGTAACTCTGGTTATCCGGCAGGTGCAATTGCTGGCTGGCAAACGTTCGGGCCTTTTGCGATTGCTCCAGGTGTGAGCGCAGTTTTTGATCGCGCGCCGGGTCGGCAATCACGCTGGAAACCGGCTCTCTTGCCCGTAGCAACTGCAGTTGGCCGCTGGCCAATTGGCTGTAATAGCTGGCGCTGGTGCAACCGTTGAGCAATAAAAACAACACGCCCGGAAACAAAACGCGAAAAACGCGATCAAGTAACCCAAGGCTAGGAAGCGGCCTGATCACAATAATTCTTCCTTGGAGAGTCTTTCCACAAGACTATCCCGCCTGACTGGAGCTCCGCTATGCGCATGTTGATACTGACAGGAGGCCTGTTGATGCTGGCCGGCTGTGCTTTTTTCGGACTACCCCGCCCTGATCCTGCGCAAGCCTGGATCGACCTGGAGTCGAAGCAAGAAGATACGAAGCTGCAAGCGCTGGAGGTCGATGACAAGGCCACCGACGATAAACGCTATTTCCAGGTCCAGCCCGGTAGCCATGAGCTGACTGTCCGTTACCAATTCTCGGTCCAGCCCACCAACATAGGCCCTGACGCCGAGCCGTTGTGGCGCGATTGCCAATTGAACGTGAAATTCAACGACTTCAACGCGGGTGAGCGTTATCAGCTACAGGCGGGGAACATCGGCTTTCGGCCTTGGGCGAAACTCTACGATCAACAGCGCAAAGTGGTTGGCCAAGGCACGCCAGCGGGCTGTCAACACTCCTGATCGGCGTTATGCTGAATGTATAGCCCCATGGGACATTCATCATGTACAGGTTGATGCTGTTACTCGCCGTCAGTGTTGTTGCGGGTTGTCAGACCCCGATGCCGGCGGCTAATCCAAAGATGGCCTGGGTCGAATTTTCCACGCCCTTCCCTAACGATAAATTGCTGATGGCCGAGCGTCTGGATAAACAGCGCTTGGCCGACGGGCGTTTTTTTGAGGTTATGCCCGGTAGCCATGAACTGATCGTCCGCTTCGACTTCGAAGTACCTGGTGGCGGGGGCTTGAACATGATGGGTGGCCCTTCTGAACGCATATGTTACTTGACCATCAACTTCGATCATTTCGAAGCCGGCCAACGTTATGTGCTTGAAGGCCGCTCGATTGCCTTCATTCCTGAAGCCAGGCTATACAACGCCAAGCGGGAGATCGTTGCAGAAGATCGGGAGTCTTACTGCTTGATGTGACGTGTCAGCGGTCGTTCTTCTGGTAGATGATTTTCTTGGTGCCGTTTTCGCAAGAGCCAACGACCATGTTCTGGTCGTGTACCTCGTCGTTGGTGACGATTTCAAGCGTGTAGGCGGTGACGCCACTGGCCTGGATCTTGGCTTCGATCTCGGCCTTGAGTTCTTCGCAGGGTTTCGGCGCTGCGAGGGCCGAAGTGGCCAGTGCGCAACAGATAATCACCAGGGCAAAACGTTTCATGGTTGAAGCTCCTTTGAGGCAGCACCACAGTCATGGGGTTTCGCTGCTGTCATTTATTCGACCACAGTTTTAGCGGGCAAGTCTGTCACGACGCAAAAAAGATCGCAGCCTTGGGCAATCTGCCGAGTGATCCCGGTGGTTGCCCAAGGCTGCGATCTTTCGTTTCAACGAAAATCCAGCCGACCAATGTTGCCTCCAGGCTGATTTCGCCTTGAGGATCATCATCACCTCGTCCGATCAATCAGCTTTTTTCGCCGGATTTTTTACCGGGCTATTGAAACTCGGGTATATGCCCACATTGCATGAAACACGCTTTTGGATTCGGCAGGTTTTCGTTCGCAAGATCGAACCTGCGCCCTCAATTGGAGAAGCAGGTTTATGAAACGACTGTCCGATATCAAGTTCTCGACCCTCGATCTGGTGCCGGTGCGCGAGAACGGCAGCGCGGCTCAGTCGCTGCGCAATTCGCTGGACCTGGCGCAACACGTCGAGAAGTTCGGTTACAACCGCTTCTGGGTGGCTGAGCACCACAACATGGATGGCATCGCCAGTTCCGCGACTTCGGTGCTGCTCGGCTACCTGGCCGGTGGCACGTCGACCATTCGAGTCGGTTCGGGTGGGGTGATGTTGCCTAACCACGCGCCGTTGGTGATTGCCGAGCAGTTCGGCACCCTGGAGAGTCTTTATCCGGGCCGGATCGATCTGGGCCTGGGGCGTGCCCCGGGCTCCGACCAGATGACCGCACGTGCGTTGCGCCGTGAGCGCTCCGGCAGCGCCGACGACTTCCCGGAAGATGTGGCGGAACTGGTGCGCTACCTGGGGCCACGCACTCCGGACCAACGCATCATCGCCATGCCGGGAACCGGGACCAATGTGCCGGTCTGGTTGTTGGGGTCGAGCCTGTTCAGCGCACAGTTGGCGGGTGAACGCGGTTTGCCCTACGCCTTCGCATCGCATTTCGCACCGCGCTACATGCATGAAGCGATTCGGGTCTACCGCAATCACTTCAAACCGTCAGCCGTTCTGGACAAACCTTACGTAATGCTCGGTGTGCCATTGGTGGCAGCCGATACCGACGAGCAGGCCGATTACCTGGCCACTTCGGTGTTCCAGCGGATTCTCGCCCTGATGCGTGGGCAAAGCCTGGTGCAACGTCCGCCGGTGAAGACCATGGACGGCCTGTGGCTGCCCCATGAGAAAGAGGCCGTGCACGATTTCCTTGGACTGGCCATGATCGGCAGCCCGCAGAAAATCCGCGCCAAACTCGAGGTCCTGATCGAACAGACCCAGGCCGACGAGCTGATTTTCACCTGTGACCTGTACGAACATTCGGATCGTGTGCATTCCTACGAGCTGCTGGCACAGGTCATGCGAGGCTGATACTCAAACGGCAGGCATAAAAAAGCCGGCGCCAGGGCGTCGGCTTTTTCGTTCAGGCGAGGATCGGCCTACTTTTTGTAGACGATCACTTTGGCGCCCTTTTCGCATTTACCAACAACTTTTCCGCCGGCAGCGGTACCTTTATCGACAATCTCCAGCGAATAACCGGAAACGCCCTTGGCATCAAGTTTCGCTGCGATTTCGGCTTTCAGCTCTTCGCATGGCTTGCCATCACCCGCCAATGCGGTCCCCGCAAGGCTCAACAAACCTACCGCCAACATAAACTTCTTCATCGGTTGCATTCCCTGGTCGGATCATAGGGGTAACCAGCCGTCAGCCGGACGCACTCATGGAGCGCTTTGCCATTCCCTATGGCATTCGGCTGGCGTGCAAGTTCAGAAGACTAGCCCAAAGTCAGCTGCTGGCAATGCGGAATCCGACTTTCAAGGTCACCTGAAAGTGCGCTGCCTTGCCGTCCCTGATGTGCCCACGGGTCTCGGTCACTTCAAACCATTCCATATACTTGATGCTTTTACTGGCTTCGGCCAGGGCGTTGTTGATCGCATCTTCGATGCTGCTGGTGGACGAGCCGACCAGCTCGACTTTCTTGTAGGTGTGATGGTCAGACATGGCGTTCTCCTCGGCGTGTGAATTACAGCCTAGCAGTGATTTTTCCTATTTCTTCTGTTGGCCGTTCTGAAGGTGAAGTTCAGATTTTCTGCACTTTCTCGAACCCCTGAAGTCCCAACCAACACACGCCACTCATCACCAATGCAGGAGAGCCACCATGGCCAACACCTCGTTACGCAAAGCCTCATTGCAAAGCATGGAAGCCGAGATCGAGAGTCTGCTCAAGTCTTTGGAAAGCTTGAAGGACGACGCTTCGGACGAGTCGCGTAAAACCCTCAAGACCCTGAAAAGCAACGCCGAGAATGCCTTGAAGCACTCGCGTCATCTGCTGGCCGATGCCTATGAAGAGGTCAAGGTCAAAACCCGCGAAACCGGGATCGCCACCCGGGGCTACGCCCAGGAACACCCCTGGACAACAGCCGGTGTTGCCGTGGGCGCATTGGGCCTGCTGGCCGCGTATCTGTTGTGCAAGCGTGATTAATCCGCTCGACGCAGCTCGTTCCTGAGCCACTGCGCCAGTTGCCGGGCGCGCCCGTCCGCGGCGCGCTTGGGTAGCCACAACGCCAGTTGTGCCGGGGTTTCACTGAAGCCCCATGGCGCAACCAGGCGGCCGGCCTTCAAGTCCTCCGTCACCAAGGGCTCGGGGGCAATCGCCACGCCCAGACCCGCGACGGCGGCTTCCAGCAAGTAATACAAATGTTCAAATCCCTGACCGTACTTCAACGCCCTGGCGTCGAGGCCTCGTGGTTGCGCCCAGCTCGGCCAGGCTTGCGGGCGTGAGGTGGTGTGCAGCAAGGGTTCGCTCAGCAGTGCAGTGGCCGGCGCTTCCTTGAGCCGTTCATAGCCGGTGAACCGCGGGCTCATGACCGGACCGATACGTTCGCTGGCCAGCTCAAAAACCTGCATGTCCGCCGGCCAGGGAGGCTCGGCAAAGACCAGCAAGGCATCCAGCCCCGGTCTTCGCGGATCGAGATCGCCCTCTCCGGCCGACAGGTGCAGGCGCAAGTCCGGCAGGTCGGCATTGAGCCTCCCCAGCCGCGGGATAAACCAGCGCGCCAGCAGGCTTCCTGAGCAACCGAGCACGAAGGGGGCATCGGCTGTGCTTTGTGTGAGTTCGGCGCAAACGCTGCGCAGGCGCTCGAAGGCTTCGCTGCTGGCGTCACGCAGACGCAACCCGGCATCTGTGAGTTTCAGGCCGCGACCGTCCTTGATGAACAGGCTTACGCCGAGGTGTTCTTCAAGCACCTTGAGTTGCCGGCTGACCGCACCGTGGGTGACGTGCAGCTGTTCGGCCGCCTGGCTGACGCTGTTCAGGCGGGCAGTGGCTTCAAAGGCGCGAAGCGCGTTCAGCGGAGGAAGGTCATGGCTCATGGGATCTGTGAGTTTTACTGACAGGTTGCGGCGATCTTATCGGTTTTCAGGCCGGGACGTCAGGGGTAGAGTGAAGCCCACTGTCTCTTTACGCATTCAACTGGAGCGCCAAATGACCCAGACTAATCTGCGCAACGGCCCTGATGCCAACGGCCTGTTTGGCGCGTTCGGCGGCCGCTACGTTGCCGAAACCCTGATGCCGTTGATCCTCGACCTGGCCCGCGAATATGAGTTGGCCAAGGAAGATCCTGCATTCAAGGAAGAACTGGCCTACTTCCAGCGCGACTATGTCGGACGTCCAAGCCCACTGTACTTCGCCGAGCGTCTGACCGAGTTCTGTGGCGGTGCGAAGATCTACCTCAAGCGTGAAGAGCTGAACCACACCGGCGCGCACAAGATCAACAACTGCATCGGCCAGATCCTGCTGGCGCGGCGCATGGGCAAGAAGCGCATCATCGCCGAGACCGGTGCCGGCATGCACGGTGTGGCCACCGCCACCGTCGCTGCACGCTTCGGTCTGGATTGCGTGATCTACATGGGTACCACTGACATCGAGCGTCAGCAGGCCAACGTGTTTCGCATGAAGCTGTTGGGTGCCGAGGTGATCCCGGTGGTAGCCGGTACTGGCACGTTGAAAGACGCGATGAACGAAGCCCTGCGTGACTGGGTGACCAACGTCGACAGCACCTTCTACCTGATCGGCACCGTGGCCGGTCCGCACCCTTACCCGGCGATGGTCCGCGACTTCCAGGCCGTGATCGGCAAGGAAACCCGCGAGCAACTGCAAGCCCAGGAAGGCCGCCTGCCGGACAGTCTGGTGGCGTGCATTGGTGGTGGTTCCAACGCCATGGGCCTGTTCCACCCGTTCCTCGACGACAAGAGTGTTGAGATCATCGGCGTTGAAGCCGCCGGTTACGGCATCGAGACCGGCAAGCACGCGGCCAGCCTGAATGGCGGCGTTCCTGGCGTCCTGCACGGCAACCGCACCTTCCTGCTGCAGGACGACGATGGCCAGATCATCGATGCCCACTCGATCTCTGCCGGCCTCGACTACCCGGGCATCGGTCCGGAACACGCCTGGTTGCACGACATCGGCCGCGTTCAGTACACCTCGGTGACCGACGACGAAGCCCTCGCCGCGTTTCACCAGTGCTGCCGCCTGGAAGGGATCATCCCTGCCCTTGAAAGCGCCCATGCCCTGGCTGAAGTATTCAAGCGCGCACCGACCTTGCCAAAAGATCACCTGATGGTGGTCAACCTGTCCGGCCGTGGCGACAAAGACATGCAGACCGTGATGCACCACATGGAACAATCCAAGCAGGAGAAACACTGATGAGCCGCCTGCAAACGCGTTTTGCCGAACTCAAGGAACAGAACCGCGCCGCCTTGGTGACCTTCGTGACCGCTGGCGACCCGAGCTACGACACCTCCCTGGCGATCCTCAAAGGCTTGCCGGCGGCCGGTGCTGACGTGATCGAGCTGGGCATGCCCTTCACCGACCCGATGGCTGACGGCCCGGCCATCCAGCTCGCCAACATCCGTGCGTTGGGTGCCAGGCAGAATCTGGCGAAAACCCTGCAAATGGTTCGCGAGTTCCGCCAGGACAACAACGAAACGCCGCTGGTGCTGATGGGGTACTTCAACCCGATTCACATGTACGGTGTACCGCGCTTCATTGCCGAAGCCAAAGAGGCCGGCGTTGATGGCCTGATCGTGGTCGACCTGCCGCCAGAGCATAACGGCGAGCTGTGCGACCCGGCGCAGGCCGCGGGCCTGGACTTCATTCGCCTGACCACGCCGACCACCGACGATGTACGCCTGCCGACCGTTCTCAACGGCAGCTCCGGTTTCGTCTACTACGTGTCGGTGGCTGGTGTGACCGGCGCCGGTGCCGCCACGCTGGAACACGTCGAAGAAGCGGTCGCCCGTCTGCGCCGCCATACCGACCTGCCGATCAGCATCGGTTTCGGTATCCGGACTCCGGAACAGGCGGCGTCCATCGCACGTCTGGCTGATGGTGTGGTGGTGGGCTCGGCGTTGATCGACCAGATCGCCAATGCGGCAACTGCGGACCAGGCCGTCGACGGCGTATTGAGTCTGTGCTCGGCACTGGCGGACGGCGTGCGTAAAGCCCGCGTCAGTTGAGCTGAACACTGACCCCCTGTAGGAGCGAGCAAGCTCGCTCCTACAGGTTACGGATCAAGGCAACTCTATCCCGCCTGATGCCTTGTGCAGTTTGCGCAAGTGCTCACCAATCTGCTTCACGTTGGCCTCGTTGGCGGCCATTTCGGCGGCACGGTCAGGTTCAAGCAACGCTCTCACTTCCTTGTCCAGATCCCCGGACAGCGCCAGGAGCTGCTTCTGGCGCTGGCTGCTTTCTGATTCCAGATGTTCCCACTCGCTTGGCTGCGGCAAGCCATAACCGTTGGTGCCCAGCAACTCAGCCGGACGGCTGAGGAAGCCACTGTTGGCAAGAATGTCCTTCAGTGTCGCGTTGGCCTTGTCCATACCGCCATTCTTCAGCTCTCGAGCACCCAGATAGCGTTGCTTCACTTCATCCTGGGCCAATAGCAACTGCCGACGGAAACTCGCTTGCTCCAGCAGAAGCAACGCTGCACTGGTGCGTAAATCGGCTTGTTCAAACCATTGCCGCCGCTCCTCGGCTTTCAAGTCGAGCCAGTCTTCGACGGTTTCCTGTTTGACCGGCAAGTGCTTTTTCAGTACTTCGAACATGGCCTGATAGCGATCGCGGAAAGAATCGAAACGATAACCCAGACGCAAGGCTTCTCGCGGATCATCCAGCACACTGGTGTCCGCCAGTCCGCGACCCTTGAGCACTTCCAACAAACCGTTGGGCATGATGTTGTCGAGTCCCACCAGTTGCGGGTTGTTGGTGCCGCCGCGCAGCAGTTTCAGTTCTTCCACCGCGCAGTTGTTCGACAGGAAGAAGTAGTTGCCGTCGTAACTCCAGTGCATCTCGGCGGCACGTCCGACCACGTCTTCAATCTCTCTGCGCGACAGGTTCAGGGGCACGGAGGCCAGGCTGCGCAGCTCGGTCTTGGTGTATTCGTCGATGACCTGGGACAGCGGCAGGATGAACAGCCGCGACGGGTATTTACCGACCAGGCCATCCCAGCTCGACAGCTGCACGTCACCGACGAAGGCGCGGTACGACAGCACCAGATGCTGGTCCAGGTCCAGTCGACAATCCGGTCCGCGTGGCCGGCCCGGTGCGCAGATCACCAGGCGCAACATGCTGTGGCCCCAGCGGCTGAACAAGTTCTGGTTAGCCTCGGCCAGCAGATAGTCAACGGCGTAGACCCGCTCCGGATCGACCTGGCCCAAAGGTGTCTTGGCGAAGTCGTTGCCGGCATTGAGGAAGGCGAAGGTTTTGCTGCAACTGTCTTTGGCGGCGGGCGCCCAGCCGAAATGTTCCTCGTAGTAGCGATACAGCGCGGGACGGCGGCAGGCGTAGGTCGGATCAAGGAGGAAATACTCCATGTTGACCGCGACGAATTCCTTTGGACTGCTGGTCTCGTAGATGTCCGGACTGCGGGCAATCTGGCGGTTGTGCTGTTCGCGTTCGCCGCGACGGCCGACGTATTGCTGCCAGCCGGCGAGGTCGAGCAGACGCGGATCGTCACTGAGGGTAAAACGCCGACCGGACTGGCCCCGACATTGGTCGGGAATGCCAACCAGCCCTGAGCTGTTGTTGCGCTGGGTGCAACGCTGAATCAGCTTGCGTTCGGCATCCGGCCACAGGCGCGAGCGATCGTAGATGTGAGTCAGCTCGTGCAACACCGTGGCCAGCATTTCCTGGCGCACGGTGCCATGGGGGCGATGGGTTTTCCTGGTCGCAGCGCTGCCATCGGTGAGGCCGGCCAGCAGGTTGCGGTTCAGATCAAGCTCGGACACCAGTGACGCCTGGCCATAGGCGTTGCTTGGCATGTCATCGGTCCAGACGACGTCGATGCGTCGATCGAGTTGCTCGATAAAGCGTGGCGGCAGTGCCTGCATGGCTTCATCGAGCAACGTCTGGCTGGCTTGCAGTTGTGCGGGAGTCAGACCTTCGGTCTTGAGCTGTAACTGAAGGCCTGCGTGGGCCGTGTTGCCCAGCAGCAACAGGACCCCGGCCAGCAGCCAGACGCCTGGACGCTTCACAGTGCGAGGATGGCTTCAGCGAGATCCTGGTCACTGGCGTCACGGGCTTCCGGCACGCGGGTGCGCAGCAAGTCGAAAGCAGATTCCAGGTGAGCGCCACGGATGTCGCCATTGCTGGCAACGAAACTGGCGGCATCGTCCTGGGCTTCGCGCACGATCTTCGAATCGCGGATGGACGTAGTGGTATCGGAGGTGAAATCGAGGGTGCGCTGGGTAGCACGGATCAGCATGTTACTGGTGGCAACCAGAGTATGTGCCTGGGCCACGTCGGCCAACAGCAGCAGGCCCAAGGTGGCAGCAATCAGCGGGTTACGCATGGAACGACTCCAGAAAAACAGGGATAACTATTGGACGAGAATTGCTTGTGCCAGTTCAAGGTCGCTGGCATGAAGTTTTGCCTGGGTTCGGCGCAGATACCGCAAGGCCGACTCCAGTCGTGCACCTCTCAGTTGGCCGTCACTGGCGATGAATGCCGCAGCGTCATCCTGGGCGGCGAGCAGCAGTTTATGGTCGAAGGGGGCGCTGGTCACCAAACTTGTGGCGTAACCGCTGGCGACGATGCCTTGGGTGGACAGGTTGAAGGCGTCATAAGCGTGGGCTGATGCGCAGTAACCAAGGGTAAGAAAGACTGGAGCTATCAAGAGACTGGAAGGAAAACGCATGAGACTCGACAGTTGAAAGTGAGTCAAAAGGCTAGCGCAAGGCCCGTTCTAGAGCCAGCGCCGAAACATTGGGACACGTCGGACGTGCCCCATGTCTGTGCAGTCGTTTAGATGGTCAGGATCGCTTGCGCCAGTTGTGCATCGGTGGCGCTCAACTGTGGCGCCTGGTGGCGAATGTGGTCGAGTGCGCTTTCCAGTTTTACGCCGCGGATGGAACCTTCGCTGGCGACAAAGCTGGCAGCGTCGTCACGGGCCGCAAGAACGATCTTGTCATCCTTGAACGACGAAGAGACGACGTCGGTGGTCGCATCGGATGTGGCTTTGAGTGCATTGACAACAGCATCCGTGGTCACGATGAAACTGCTGGCTTGTGCACTGGCAGCTACGGCAAACAAGGCCGCAGCGCTAAGCAGGCGAAGACGGGACATAGGTAACTCCTTTGGGTAAACCAGTTGAAAAATGGCGCAGTGTCTGCAAGGTCAGACGCCAGGTGCTTGGCGCTCGCCACGTTCTGAATTGATATTAGGCCTGAGTGTGTCGGTTCGAATAGCCCGTCATGCAAGCAGGAAGTCAGCGCCAGAACGGTTTATCCAATTCATTGATGCGGTCGGCGTGGCTGATACCAAGATCTGATAGCTGGCGATCATCGAGTTGAGCCAGTAAACGTCGCGCTCTCGCCCTTTCGAGACTAGCGAAGAGTCCTGTTAACAGATCTTTAACCCAGTTCAAGCAAGGTCTCGATTGAATTGAGGGGGTGGAAACATCCTGTAAAGAATTCATGGCGCGGTCCCTGTCTCGATAAGTAGAGGGTTCCATGCTGACATCGGCCGAACATCCACTACAGACACACTGCGACGATATTGTACTCATCCAGTTTGTGGTTTCTACAAACTGTACTGGTATTCAGGTTTCCCTACTGTAAGACCAGGTTTGATCGGCCAAAACGACAAAACCCGTCGTGGTTTCCCACGACGGGTTTTGTTTTTTCAATTCGGGTTGCTGGCGGTGGACCTTCAGGTCAGAGCCAGCGACGCTAGCTTAGCGCCAGAACGGCTTGCTCAGCTCTTCGTAGCGTTGTGCTTCGCTAATCCCGGCGTCAGCCAGCAGACGCGAATCCAGGCGAGCCAGTTGATGGCGGCTGGAGATGCGGCGCTGCCACAACATCAGGTTGGCGATAACGCGCAGAGGCAGGGAAGCCTGGTTTTTTGCAGCGGTGTCTTCAAAGAACAGATCGGAACTGAGTGTACGTTCCATGGTGGTCATCCTTCCGCTTGTGGCGGGATTAGGTAGTGGTTTAACTGGTGCCCATGATCCTCTTGTTTGCCTAGTCTCTGTAGATACAGTTCACCTGTATTGTGAGAGCTCAGTTAACTGTTTATAGGTGGTGTACTGGTCTAAATTGAGGCAACTGTACCTATGCGCACTGTCATGGTGCATTTTTGATGTTTTGATCCAGTAAGGTAGGAGTTTTCGGTAGGAAATGACCGGTACAGCAGTACAGTTTTTTTCATATTGCGAGGGGGCAAGCGCAAGCTGACGAAACTGTGTTTGCGTCAGCTGCTATCTGTACCAATTACTTCTTCAGCATTTGCCCGGTTTCTTCCAGGTTGATGTGCCAGCTGAGGGCGTCACGCAGGATGTGCGGGGTGTGCCCGCCGATGGCGCATGCGGCGGTGAAGTAATCATTCAGCGCCTGGCGGTAATCCGCATGCACGCACTTGTCGATGATGACCCGGGCACGCTCCCGGGGCGCGAGGCCTCGCAAGTCCGCCAGGCCTACTTCGGTCACGAGGATGTCGACGTCATGTTCGGTATGGTCAACGTGGCTGACCATCGGCACCACGCTGGAGATTGCACCACCCTTGGCAATCGACTTGGTCACGAATACGGACAGGTGCGCATTGCGCGCAAAGTCGCCGGAGCCACCGATGCCGTTCATCATCCGCGTGCCGCAGACGTGAGTGGAGTTGACGTTGCCGTAGATGTCGAACTCCAGCGCCGTGTTGATGCCGATGATGCCAAGGCGACGCACGACTTCAGGGTGGTTGGAAATCTCCTGCGGGCGCAGAACCAGTTTGTCCTTGTAGCGCTCCAGATTGCCGAAGACGTCGGCATTGCGCCGGCTCGACAGGGTGATCGAACTGCCCGAGGCAAAACTCAGCTTGCCTGCGTCGATCAGGTCGAAGGTCGAGTCCTGAAGTACTTCGGAATACATCGTCAGGTCTTCGAACGGCGAGTCGATCAGTCCACACATCACCGAGTTGGCAATGGTGCCAATACCGGCCTGTAGCGGGCCGAGCTTGTTGGTCATGCGTCCGGCGGCCACTTCCTGCTTGAAGAAGTCGATCAGGTGGTCGGCAATAGCTTGGGTCTCAGCGTCTGGCGCCAGCACCGTGGAGGGTGAGTCAGCCTGATTGGTGACCACAATGGCGACGATTTTTTCCGCTGGAATCGGGATGGCGGTGCTGCCAATGCGGTCGTCGACCTTGACCAATGGAATCGGGGTGCGGGTCGGACGATAGGTCGGGATATAGATGTCGTGCAGACCTTCGAGGTTCGGGTTGTGCGCCATGTTGATCTCGACGATCACATGCTTGGCGAAAATTGCGAAGCTGGCCGAGTTGCCTACCGAGGTGGTTGGCACGATATGCCCTTGCTCGGTGATTGCTACCGCTTCAATCACGGCAATGTCCGGCAGTTTCAATTGCTGGTTGCGCAATTGCTCCACGGTTTCCGACAAGTGCTGGTCGATGAACATGACCTCGCCGGCGTTGATCGCCTTGCGCAGGGTGCTGTCGACCTGGAATGGCATGCGTCGCGACAACACACCGGCTTCTGTCAACTGCTTGTCCAGGTCGTTGCCCAGGCTCGCGCCGGTCATCAGGCTGATCTTCAGCGGCGTGACCTTGGCACGCTCGGCCAGCGCCTGGGGGACGGCCTTGGCTTCGCCGGCGCGAGTGAAGCCACTCATGCCGACGGTCATGCCGTCCTCAATCAGAGCGGCAGCGTCGGCGGCACTCATCACTTTGTCCAACAACGAAGGCAGGCGAATACGGTCACGGTACATGGATTGTTATCTCGGGTAACAGGTAGCAGGACGTGCAGTCTAGTGAATTGCGTCGGCTTCTGTCCCGCTACCAAGGTCGCAATCGAGGTGTCTATTCCGGGCCTTTGAAGCAAAACACCGTTACCGGATCGGTAATAAAAGAATAGTTTGTCTGACGTTTTGCGCAAACAAAAACGCCCCGACGAGTCGGGGCGTTCTGTGTGCCGCAGAGGGTTAGTCGACGGCTTTGACCATGTCTTCGATGACTTTCTTCGCGTCGCCGAACACCATCATGGTTTTGTCCAGATAGAACAGTTCGTTGTCCAGGCCGGCATAGCCGCTGGCCATCGAGCGCTTGTTGACGATGATGGTCTTGGCCTTGAACGCTTCGAGAATCGGCATGCCGGCAATCGGCGATTTCGGATCGTTCTTCGCGGCCGGGTTGACCACGTCGTTGGCACCCAGCACCAGCACCACGTCGGCCTGACCGAACTCGGAGTTGATGTCGTCCATCTCGAACACCTGGTCGTAAGGCACTTCGGCCTCGGCCAGCAACACGTTCATGTGCCCCGGCATACGGCCGGCAACCGGGTGGATCGCGTACTTCACGGTCACGCCGCGATGGGTCAGCTTCTCGGTCAGTTCCTTCAGCGCATGCTGGGCCCGTGCTACCGCCAGACCATAGCCCGGAACGATGATCACGGTGTCGGCGTTGGTCAGCAGGAAGGTCGCGTCGTCAGCCGAGCCGGATTTCACCGGACGGGCTTCTTTCGAACCCGCCGGGCCGGCCGCATCTGCCGTATTGCCGAAACCACCGAGCAGTACATTAAAGAAGGAACGGTTCATCGCCTTGCACATGATGTACGAGAGGATCGCACCGGACGAACCTACCAGCGAACCGGCGATGATCAGCATCGAGTTGTTCAGCGAGAAGCCGATACCCGCCGCCGCCCAACCGGAGTAACTGTTGAGCATCGACACCACCACCGGCATGTCGGCGCCACCGATCGGGATGATGATCAGCACGCCGAGCACGAAGGCCAGCGCCAGCATCACGCCGAAAGCGGTGTAGTCACCGGTGAGCATGAAGGTCACGCCCAGGGCCAGTGTGGCCAGGCCCAGCAGCAGGTTCAGCTTGTGCTGACCGCCAAACTGTACCGGTGCACCCTGGAACAGGCGGAACTTGTACTTGCCGGCCAGCTTGCCGAAGGCAATGACCGAGCCGGAGAAGGTGATTGCACCAATGGCGGCACCGAGGAACAGTTCCAGGCGGTTACCGGCCGGGATCGCGTCACCGAGTTGCTGGACGATGCCCAGCGACTGCGGCTCGACCACGGCAGCCACGGCGATGAACACCGCAGCCAGGCCGATCATGCTGTGCATGAAGGCGACCAGTTCGGGCATCTTGGTCATTTCAACGCGTTTGGCCATGATCGAACCGGCGGTGCCGCCGATCAGCAGGCCGACGATCACGTAGACGATACCGTCGTGGGCAAGTTCGGCACCCAGCTTGTAGATCAGGCCGACTGTGGTGAGGATCGCCAGGCCCATGCCGAGCATGCCGAACAGGTTGCCGCGACGCGACGTGGTGGGATGCGAGAGACCCTTGAGCGCCTGGATGAAGCAGACCGAGGCGATCAGATACAGGGAAGTAACCAGGTTCATGCTCATGCTTGCTGCACCTCAGCCTTGGCTGCTTCGGCCTTGGCTGCCGGAGCTTTTGCCGGAGCCGCTTTCTTCTTGAACATTTCCAGCATGCGCCGGGTTACCAGGAAGCCACCAAACACGTTGACTGCGGCCAGGGCCACCGCCATGGTGCCCATGGTCTTGCCCAGCGGGGTCACGGTGAGGGCGGCAGCGAGCATGGCGCCGACGATCACGATGGCCGAGATGGCATTGGTCACGGCCATCAGTGGCGTGTGCAGGGCAGGTGTGACGTTCCAGACCACGTGGTAGCCGACATAGATAGCCAGCACGAAGATGATCAGGTTGTAGATACCGTGAGAGATCAGCATGTCTTCCATTGTTTTTATCCTCAGCCGTTCTTGCGCACGATCTGGCCGTCGCGGCACATCAGGCACGCGGCGACGATATCGTCTTCAAGGTTGATCACCAGTTGTCCTTCTTTATCGAACAACAGTTTCATGAAGTCCAGCAGGTTGCGTGCATACAGTGCCGAGGCATCGGCTCCAACTGCGGCAGCCAGGTTGGTCGGGCCGACAATGGTCACGCCATTCTCGACGACCACTTGGTCCGCCACGGTCAGCGGGCAGTTGCCGCCCTGGGCTGCTGCGAGGTCGATGACCACCGAACCGGGTTTCATCTGCGCCACGGTTTCCGCGCTCAACAACGTCGGTGCCTTGCGGCCCGGAATCAGCGCGGTGGTGATGACGATGTCAGCTTGTTTGGCGCGCTCGTGCACGGCCACGGCCTGACGTTGCATCCAGCTGGCCGGCATTGGCCGGGCGTAGCCTCCGACACCGACGGCGCATTCACGCTCTTCATCGGTCTCGTAAGGCACGTCGACGAATTTGGCGCCGAGGGATTCGATCTGCTCTTTTACCGCAGGGCGCACGTCAGACGCTTCGATCACTGCGCCCAGACGTTTCGCCGTAGCGATGGCCTGCAAACCGGCCACACCTGCACCGAGAATCAGCACGCGCGCCGCCTTCACAGTGCCAGCAGCAGTCATCAGCATCGGCATGAAGCGCGGATAGTAGTGCGCGGCCAGCAACACGGATTTATAACCGGCGATGTTGGCTTGCGAGGACAGTACATCCAGGCTTTGGGCGCGGGATGTGCGAGGCGCAGCCTCCAGGGCAAATGCGGTAATGCCGCACTCGGCCAGCTTGGCGATGGTTTCGTTGCTGAACGGGTTGAGCATCCCCACCACAACGGTGCCGCTTTTAATCAGCGTCAGTTCGCTGTCGCTGGGAGCGACCACCTTCAAAATCAGCTCTGCACCAAACGCATCATTGGCGCTGCCAATGGTCGCGCCTGCCGCTGCATAGGCACTGTCGACAACGCTGGCATTAACGCCAGCGCCGCTTTGTACAGTGACCTTATGACCCTGGCTGATCAGCTTCTTGATGGTTTCCGGGGTTGCAGCAACCCGTGTTTCACCGGTCTGGGTTTCGAGAGGAACACCAATGTGCACGTCAAATCTCCTGCGTGATCTTATTGAGTAAACCCATGCACTACGGATGGTGCGGCTGGGGCGGCCGATCAGCACGATCCCGCCAAATCAGGGCGGGGCGCGGCATTTTGCAGGCGAACTTTGTGCCCTTCAAGGGATTATGACGGGTGACGGAAAATTAACTACAAGTCACCCCGTGACCGAATGTCGCAACCAGCTGGCTCAATCCCTTACAGACCGTGCTTTTCAAGGATTCTGGCCGAAATTCAGGAAATTACACATCGGCCGTATGAATGATGCGGCATCGCTTCGAAATAGTGGCGCAAAGCCGCGTGGTCAGCCGCTTGTGGGACGTTTGTACGACTTCTCGATACAGTTTGCTGCTATGCGACAAATACGTATATCTGTAGGGCTTTACAGTTGCTGACTACGGGGTCAAGTAATGTTAGAGAGCCTTTATCCCTCTAGGCTGTAGTTGTGTGCCTGATTTACCAGCCAGTCACGAAATGCCCTCAAAGACGCAGATTCGACCTTTCGCTCAGGAATCATCAGGTAATAAGCCTTGATGCTCGACAGTGCTTGCGGGTTGGCGATCACCAGGCGTTTTTCTTTCAGCTCTCTTTGAATCAGGAACGGCGGAATCAGTGCAATGCCCATGTCGTGCATGGCCGCTTGGGCGAGCATGGAGAATAGCTCGTAGCGAGGACCTGTCATGTCTCGCGGGACATTCAGGTGTTGGGAGTCGAACCATTGGCGCCAGGCATAGGGGCGGGTGGTTTGTTGCAGAAGAGGCAAGTCGGCGATTTCGCCGGGCGTCAGACTGGTCTTTTTTCCGAGCAGGTTGGGGCTGCAAACGGGCATCGGATTTTCACCCATCAGTCTGTGGGATTCTGTACCCGACCAATCCGCGTCACCGAAGTAGATGGCGGCATCAAAATCAGTGTCGGCGAACAGGAACGGCCGCGTGCGGTTGGTCAGGTTGACCGTCACTTCCGGGTGCTTTTGCTGGAAGTCCTTGAGTCGCGGCAGCAGCCATTGGGTGCCGAAGGTCGGAACGACGGCCAGCTCGATCACGTTGGCGCCCTGTTGGCCCATCACGGACAAGGTGTCGCGCTCAACCGCGTCGAGCTGAGTGGCCACTCGACGGCTGTAGGAGAGACCGGCTTCCGTCAGCTTGACCCCGCGCCGCGAGCGTCGGAACAGTTCCACGCTGAGGAACTCCTCCAGGCTGGCGATCTGTCGGCAAATCGCCCCTTGGGTCAGCGAAAGTTCCTGGGCTGCCTTGGTAAAGCTCTCGTGGCGTGCCGCTGCCTCAAAGCTGATCAGGGCGGTGGTGCTGGGTATCTTTCTGCGCATGTACGTCAACCTCACTAATACATCGTATAAAGGCTCTTTTGCGACGTTTCGGAGTGAGAAATTAGCACAACAGTATGCGAAATCCTCGTTTGTCGTAACGCCGAACCCGGCCTAGCATCAGTCCACGTTATTTGACCCGATTCGAGAGGACACACTCATGGGCGGTAAAGCTAGCTTCAACTGGATCGATCCCCTGCTGCTGGATCAACAGCTCACTGAAGAAGAGCGCATGATTCGCGACACGGCTGCGCAATTCGCTCAGCAAAGCCTTGCGCCGCGCATTCTCGAAGCTTTCCGTCATGAGAAGACCGACCCGGCGATCTTCCGCGAAATGGGCGAAGTCGGCCTGTTGGGCGCAACCATCCCCGAGCAGTACGGCGGCAGTGGCCTGAACTATGTCAGCTATGGCCTGATCGCACGTGAAGTCGAGCGCATCGACTCCGGCTATCGCTCGATGATGAGCGTGCAGTCCTCTCTGGTGATGGTGCCGATCAATGAATTCGGTACTGAAGCGCAGAAGCAGAAGTCCCTGCCGAAACTGGCTTCGGGCGAGTGGATCGGCTGCTTCGGCCTGACCGAGCCTAACCACGGTTCCGATCCGGGCGCGATGATTACTCGTGCACGCAAAGTAGAAGGCGGCTACAGCCTCACGGGCAGCAAGATGTGGATCACCAACAGCCCGATCGCCGATGTGTTCGTGGTCTGGGGCAAGGATGATGCCGGCGACATCCGCGGCTTCGTTCTGGAGAAAGGCTGGAAAGGCCTGAGCGCTCCGGCGATTCACGGCAAGGTGGGCCTGCGGGCATCGATCACCGGTGAAATCGTGATGGACAACGTGTTCGTTCCGGAAGAAAACATTTTCCCGGATGTCCGTGGCCTGAAAGGTCCTTTCACGTGCCTCAACTCGGCACGTTACGGCATCTCCTGGGGCGCGTTGGGTGCTGCCGAGTTCTGCTGGCACACCGCTCGCCAGTACACCCTGGATCGTCAGCAGTTCGGTCGCCCACTGGCCGCCACTCAGTTGATCCAGAAAAAACTGGCCGACATGCAGACTGAAATCACCATGGCGCTGCAAGGCTGCCTGCGTCTGGGTCGTATGAAGGATGAAGGTACTGCGGCGGTCGAAATCACTTCGATGATGAAGCGCAACTCTTGCGGCAAGTCCCTGGACATCGCTCGCATGGCTCGCGATATGTTGGGCGGCAATGGTATTTCCGATGAGTTCGGTGTTGCTCGCCACCTGGTCAACCTGGAAGTGGTGAACACCTACGAAGGTACCCATGACGTCCATGCTCTGATCCTTGGTCGTGCGCAAACCGGCATCCAGGCGTTCTATTAATAGGAGAACGTCGATGGGCGCGCTTTCGCATCTACGGGTACTGGATTTATCGCGGGTGCTGGCCGGGCCTTGGGCCGGGCAGATCCTTGCCGACCTTGGCGCCGAAGTGATCAAGGTCGAGCGCCCGGGTAACGGCGATGACACGCGCGCCTGGGGGCCGCCGTTCCTTAAAGACGCTTATGGGGAAAACACCAGCGAGGCGGCCTATTACTTGTCGGCCAATCGCAACAAGCAATCGGTCACCATCGACTTCACGCGCCCTGAAGGGCAGAAGCTGGTGCGTGAGTTGGCGGCCAAGTCGGACATCCTGATCGAGAACTTCAAGGTTGGCGGTTTGGCGGCTTATGGCCTGGACTATGAATCGTTGAAGGCGATCAATCCGGATCTGATCTATTGCTCGATCACCGGCTTCGGCCAGACCGGCCCTTACGCCAAGCGTGCGGGTTATGACTTCATGATCCAGGGGCTGGGCGGTCTCATGAGTCTGACGGGGCGACCTGAAGGCGAAGAAGGCGCGGGGCCGGTGAAGGTTGGCGTAGCGCTGACGGATATCCTGACCGGGCTGTATTCGACTGTTGCGATCCTGGCTGCGCTTGCGCATCGGGATCACGACGGAGGCGGTCAGCATATCGACATGGCGCTACTGGACGTACAGGTGGCTTGCCTGGCTAACCAGGCAATGAACTACCTGACGACAGGCAATGCGCCTAAACGCTTGGGTAATGCTCACCCGAACATCGTGCCTTATCAGGATTTTCCTACGGCGGATGGCGATTTCATCCTTACCGTCGGGAACGATGGGCAGTTCCGCAAGTTCGCGGAAGTGGCCGGGCAGCCGCAATGGGCGGACGATCCGCGTTTTGCTACCAACAAGCTGCGGGTGGCAAACAGGGCTGTACTGATTCCGCTGATCCGCCAGGCTACGGTATTCAAGACTACCGCTGAGTGGGTGGCGCAGCTGGAACAGGCTGGCGTGCCCTGCGGGCCTATCAATGACGTGGCGCAGATGTTTGCCGATCCTCAGGTGAAGGCGCGCGGGTTGGCTATCGAGCTGCCGCATGCGCTGGCTGGTATGGTGCCTCAGGTGGCGAGCCCGATTCGACTCTCGGAGACGCCCGTGGAGTACCGTTTTGCACCTCCTTTGCTGGGTGAGCACACGCTGGAGGTTCTGCAGCGGGTGTTGGGCCTGGATGCCGGGGCGGTGACTGCATTCAAGGCTTCGGGCGTTCTCTGATGGGTCTCTTCTATATAGAGGGGAGTTTCGGCTCCTCTATATAGGCCCCCTTTGGGGCGTTTTGCTGCTTTCTGCAGCTTATTGATAGAAAACCTAAATCAGTGCTTGACGGCAGATTTCAGGTGTCTATAATTCGCCCCACTTCCGGCGCAGTCGAA
>NZ_AKJL01000271.1 GCF_000282355.1 Pseudomonas sp. GM49 | reverse complement strand
CGGTAGCCGCCGCCATGCTGTGGGGCGTGCTGCGTATTGCCCGCCGCCACCATCACCCTGTTCAGCCAGCACCTGCGTCGGCAATGGACAAGACGCCGAGCCAACACGCCAACGCTCACTGACGAACACTTTCAGCCGATACCAACAAAAACGGCCGCCTGCACTCCTTGGAGTTCAGGCGGCCGTTTCTTTCAGCGTCGGTTAAGCCTCAGTGGCTACGCGCTTCTGCCTGGCGCGACGGGACATCATGTTCAACACCTCGATCGAAGCCGAGAATGCCATGGCCGCATAGACGTAGCCTTTCGGCACGTGGGCGCCGAAGCCCTCGGCGATCAGCGTCATGCCGATCATGATCAGGAAGCCCAGGGCCAGCATCACCACCGTCGGGTTGTCGTTGATGAATTTCGCCAGCGGATCAGCCGCAAACAACATCACCAGCACCGATACCACCACCGCGATGATCATGATCGGCAAGTGCTCGGTCATGCCGACAGCGGTGATGATGCTGTCGATGGAAAACACCATGTCCAGCATCAGGATCTGACCGATCGCCGCGGCAAAGCCCAGGGTCACGGTCGAAGTCTTCGACGTTGGATCTTCCGGGTCCGGGTCCATGCTGTGATGGATCTCGGTGGTCGCCTTCCACAACAGGAACAGGCCACCGGCGATCAGGATCATGTCTTTCCAGGAGAACGCGTGGCCGAGAATCTCGATCACCGGCGCGGTCAACTGGACGATGAACGCGATGGTGCTCAACAGGCCGAGTCGCAGGATCAGCGCCATGCCGATACCGATGCGTCGCGCCTTCTGCCGGTGCTGCTCGGGCAGTTTGTTGGTCAGGATCGAGATGAAGATCAGGTTATCGATGCCGAGCACGATTTCCATCACCACCAGGGTGGCCAGGGCGACCCAGGCGGTGGGGCTGGCGGCAAGTTGTAAAAGGTAGTCCATGGGTCAGTCCTGACTCGTTGTAGTACGGTTTAGATTTCCTGGGAGGAAGATTCGGATTTTTCCGCGTCTTTTTCCGATGATTCTTTTTTGCTGATCAGCCCGCCAGTGGCATCGCTGAGTGCTTGTTCAGCGGCCTTATGGGTATCGTCAATCGCCTGTTTGGCACTTTCGGCGGCCTTGCCCATCAACTGTTGCGCGCTTTTCTCGGCCTGGTCGCAACCGGCCAGTACCAGTAAAGACGTGATCAACAGTGCCGTGGTTTTCAGCTTCATGATGCTTTCCTCGATAGAACGAACGGGACCTAAACGATGGCCCGTTGATAGCGATGCATTCTAGGGAGACGAACACTTCAGGAAAATTCGTATTTTCAGCGGTTATACTTCGGTTTTTACGAACTGTAGACCAACATGCTCAACTATCGGCAGTTACATTACTTCTGGGTGGTGGCCAAGACCGGCAGCATCGTGCGCGCCTGCGAGCAGCTGAACCTGACACCCCAGACCATCAGCGGACAAATATCCCTGCTCGAACAAACCTACGGCATCGAATTGTTTCGCCGGGTAGGTCGGCAACTGGAACTCACCGAAGCCGGGCGACAAACCCTGCCCTACGCCGAACAAATGTTTCAGATGGGCGGCGAACTGGAGCTGATGCTGCGGGCACGACCCAATGAACAGCAGATTCTGTTTCGCGTCGGCGTGGCGGACGTAGTGCCCAAATCCATTGTCTATCGCCTGATCGCACCGACCATGGAGTTGAACGAACCGCTGCGCATCACGTGCCGCGAAGACAAGCTTGAACGTTTGTTGGCCGACCTGGCGATCCAGCGTCTGGACCTGGTGATTTCCGACAGCCCGATGCCGTCGCACCTGGACATCAAGGGCTACAGCCAGAAACTCGGTGAGTGCGGGATCAGCTTCTTCGCCACCCCCGAGCTGGCGGCACGTTACGGTCACGACTTTCCGCGCAATCTGCACGGTGCACCGCTGCTGATTCCCGGCCCGGAAACCGTGGTACGCAGCCGTTTGCAGCGTTGGTTCGCCGAGCAGCAGATCCAGCCGCAAATTGTCGGCGAGTTCGACGACAGCGCCCTGATGCAGGCCTTCGGCCAATCCGGCAGCGGGATCTTCATCGGCCCGAGCGTGATTGCCGATGAAGTGCAACGCCAATATGGCGTGGAAGTGATCGGCCAGACCGACGCGGTGAGCGAGTCGTTCTATGCCATCTCAGTGGAGCGCAAGGTCAAGCACCCCGGCATCGTTGCCATTACCGAAGGTGCCCGACGCGAGCTGTTTACCGAGTTTTAAGGCTTTCAGGCGCAGACTTCCCGGGGCTGGAAGGTCATCAGCGCAATCGCCAGCAGGATCGAGGCGAGGATAAAAGCCGCCGCGGCGAAGCCAAGGCCTTGCAGGCCGACGCTGTCGATCACCCGGCCACCGATCATCGCGCCCAGACCGATACCGAGGTTGGCCCCGGCGATGTTCAGCGACGCGGCGAACGCCGGCGCCTCGGGTGCGGCTTTCATCAGGCGCACATGGCTGACCAGGAACAACGCGGCCTGGGTCACGCCCCAGATGCCCATCGCCGCCGCCAGACCGACCGGCGAATGGATGTTCGGCACCAGCGCCACCAGGCCGGCAATCATGAATGCACAGAACATCATCGACGCCATCAGCGGATGACGATCCACCGCACGGCCGCCCAGGGAGTTGCCGATCAGCCCGACCGCGCCGAAGCCCATCAGGCACCAGCCGACCACAGTGCCGTTGAAGCCGGCCAACCGCTCAAGAATGTCTGCCAGATAGGTGTAGGCGGTGAACATACCGCTGAACACCACCACCGACAGCAACACATGCCCCAGCATCAGCGGGCTGCGCAGGATCTTGAACTGCGAAATGAAACTCACCTGATGCTGGTGCAGGTTGGTCTTCGGCAGGTAGATAAACAGCAACAACGCCTTGGCAAAGGCGATGACCGCCAGAATGGCAAAGGCACTGCGCCAGCCGAACGCGTCGGAAATCAGCGTGCCCACCGGAATGCCAAATACCGTGGCGCAAACGATGCCGAAGCCGATCTTGGCGATGGCGCGACCGGCGTAATCCGGCCCGACGATGTCCACCGCTGTCTCGCTGGCCAGCGCCCAGAACACCGGCAGCCCCAGCGCCGGGATCAGCCGCGCGAACGCCATCACCCAGATGTTCGGCGCCAGTGCCGCGAGCGTGTTGGCCAGGCCGAACAGGATCAGCACCGAAATGAACAACTTGCGCCGCTCGAAGCGGGCGAAGTACGCGGTGAGGAACGGCCCGAACGCGGCCACGGTGAAGGCAAACAGGGTCACCAGCAACCCGGCCTGCGGGATGCTGACGTCCAGGTCGCGGGCGATGGCCGGCAACAGGCCGACAATGATGAATTCCGTGGTCAGCACCGTGAAACCGGCGGCAGACAACAGAAGAATGGGCAACAACCGCATGCACAACTCCAGAAAACGACGACACCAGCGATAGCCCGAAGGCCCACTGGCAGACATGAAAATGAGGATGGCGAATCTTAACAGAGTGTTTCCAATCAGGGTTGCACGAACCTGCCGATCTCGTTGATTGCCCGAGTGGCGGATCGTCACAGGTCTGAAGGATCGTGCCTGCGCTGTGATAAAGTCCGCGCCCTGAAAAACGTACACCCTGTGGTTAATGCCGATTATTTAAGGGCAAAACCTGTGTTCCCCTCTCGGTTTCCCGTCTGCGGCCTGCCCTGTTTGTTGCTGCAAGCGCGGTGAAACCTCGCACTTATAAAAATCAGAGATGCTGCTTTATGACTGCTTCATCCCCTTCTCTATTGCAACGCCTTAAACGCTTGAGCCTGGTCACGCAGATCGTGATCGGCCTGATCGCCGGTATTGCCCTGGCCCTGTTTGCCCCTGACGTGGCGAAGTCCACGGCGTTCATCGGCAAAGTGTTTGTCAGCGCATTGAAAGCCGTCGCGCCGATTCTGGTGTTTGTGTTGGTCATGGCCTCGATCGCCAACCATAAGCACGGTCAGGAAACCCACATCCGACCGATTCTGTTTTTGTATCTATTGGGCACTTTCGCCGCCGCCGTAGTCGCAGTGGTTGCCAGCATGATGTTCCCGTCGAGCCTGGTGCTGTCGACCCAGGACGTCGCAGTCACAGCGCCGGGCGGGATTGGCGAAGTGCTGCAAAGCCTGTTGCTGAGCGTGGTCGACAATCCGGTCAGCGCCCTGATGAACGCCAATTTCATCGGCATTCTGGCGTGGGCCATCGGCATGGGCATCGCCATCCGCCATGCCGGCGACACCACCCGTGAAGTGCTGGGCGACCTGTCCAACGGCGTGACGGTGATCGTGCGTCTGGTGATCAGCTTCGCCCCGCTGGGCATCTTCGGCCTTGTGGCCTCGACCCTCGCCACCTCCGGCTTCGGCGCCTTGATCGGCTACGCGCACCTGCTGGCCGTGCTGCTCGGCTGCATGCTGTTCGTGGCGCTGGTGATGAACCCGCTCATCGTGTTCTGGAAACTGCGCCGCAACCCCTACCCGCTGGTGCTGACCTGCCTGCGCGAGAGCGGCATCACCGCGTTCTTCACCCGCAGCTCGGCGGCGAACATTCCGGTCAACCTGGAATTGAGCAAGCGTCTGGGCCTGCACGAAGACACCTACTCGGTATCGATCCCGCTGGGCGCCACCATCAACATGGCCGGCGCGGCGATCACCATCACCGTGCTGACCCTGGCGGCCGTGCACACCCTGGGTATCGCCGTGGACATTCCGACCGCGATCCTGCTGAGCGTCGTCGCAGCGATCTGTGCCTGCGGTGCTTCGGGCGTGGCCGGTGGTTCGCTGTTGCTGATTCCACTGGCGTGCAGCCTGTTCGGCATCCCGAGCGAGATCGCCATGCAGGTGGTGGCGGTCGGTTTCATCATCGGCGTATTGCAGGACTCGGCGGAAACCGCGCTGAACTCGTCCACCGATGTGCTGTTCACCGCGGCGGCTTGCCTGGGTGAAGAGCAGAAAGCTGCACGATTGGCGTAACACCGCCGCCCCTGTGGGAGCGAGCTTGCTCGCGATAGCGTTTTATCATTCAACAAAGCTGTCGACTGACACTCCGCCATCGCGAGCAAGCTCGCTCCCACAAGGATTGATGGCGTAGCTGAAAAATGCGTACACATGAAAAAGCCCCCGCAGCCAAAGGCTCCGGGGGCTTTTTTTTACCTGGACGGTTTAGAACGCGCCCATGTAGTCGCGCTTGCCCACTTCCACGCCGTTGTGGCGCAGCAGTGCGTAAGTGGTGGTCACGTGGAAGAAGAACTGCGGCAGGCCGTAGGTCAGCAGGTAGGACTGGCCGCTGAAGCGTTTTTCTTTAGGCGTGCCCGGACGGGTGACGATCTCGATGCCTTCCTTGCCGTTGATCTGCGCAGGCGTAATGCTGCCAATGAAGGCCAAAGCCTTGGCGATCAGCGCTTGCAGTTCGGCGAAGGTGGTTTCGCTGTCGTCGTATTTCGGCAATTCGACTTCGGCCAGACGCCCGGAAACGCCCTTGCTGAAATCAACGGCGATCTGCACCTGACGCACCAGCGGGAACATGTCCGGGAACAGGCGCGCTTGCAGGAACGCGTTAGGGTCGATGTTTTTTTCGGTGGCGTGAGCCTCGGCCTTTTTCAGTACATCGCTCAGGGCGTTGAGCATTTGCTGGAAAACAGGCACGGAAGCGTCATACAGGGAAATGGTCATGGCAGGTCTCGTGTGGTGACGGAGGGAAACATCGACCACCTGTAGGAGCGAGCTTGCTCGCGATGGACTCAAGCGCAACGCGTTAATCCGGAAAGAACGCGTTATCGTTAACGTCCATCGCGAGCAAGCTCGCTCCTACAGGTGATCGGCTTTGGATCGTGGGCCGATTATAGCCATGCTGCCCATCCGAGACCGGTCTTTTTCAGCTGCCGTACACTTTGGCTGCCGGAACGGCCTGAGCCACAAGCTGTGCGACGGCATCGCCCATCTCACCGACCGCCCAGCGGCCCTGGCGATCCAGTTCCGGGCCACGGCGCCAGCCGTCGGCGATCGACAACTTGCCGCCCTCGACTTCGAACATCTGCCCGGTCACCTCGGCGGAAGCCTCGGAGCCGAGCCACACCACCAGCGGCGCGACGTTTTCCGGGGCGAAGTAATCGAAACCCTCTTCAGGCTTTTTCATGGTGTCGGCGAACACTTGCTCGGTCATCCCGGTACGCGCGGCCGGCGCCAGGGCGTTGGCGGTGATCCCGTAGCGGCGCAGTTCTGCCGCCTGCACCAGCGTCAGCGAAGCAATACCGCCCTTGGCCGCCGCGTAGTTGGACTGGCCAATGGAGCCCTGCAAACCGGCACCGGAACTGGTGTTGATGATCCGCGCATCGACCTTGGCGCCGCCCTTGGCCTGCTCACGCCAGTACTTCACGGCGTGGCTGGCAATGCAGAAGTGACCTTTCAGGTGCACGGCCACCACGGCGTCCCAGTCGGCTTCGCCGAGGCTGGCAAACATGCGGTCGCGGCAGATGCCGGCGTTGTTGACCACCACGTTCAGGTCGCCAAAGGTTTCGATGGCCTGGTGCACGATCAGCCCCGCCGAGTCATAACGGGTAATGTCGTCACTGTTGGCCACGGCACTACCGCCCTGGCCGAGGATTTCGCCGACCACGGCCAGTGCCGCTTCGCGGTTGATGTCGTTGACCACTACCTTTGCGCCTTCGGCGGCGAAGGCCATCGCGTAGGCCCGCCCCAGACCACCGCCGGCACCAGTGATGATCACGACGCGGTTTTCACAGATTTTCATGTTGTTCATCCTTCAATTTCATCACTGGTTGACACAATTCCCTGTAGGAGCGAGCCTGCTCGCGATGGTCGTTAACGAATACGCGGGGTATCTGAATAACCGCGTCGTTCTTGAGTCCATCGTCGGAACGCCGCCCGGAGCAAGCTCGCTCCTACAGGAGCGGTGTACATCCTGGTTTACAAGCGTTCGATGATCGTCACGTTGGCCTGACCACCGCCTTCGCACATGGTCTGCATGCCAAAGCGTCCGCCGCTGCGCTCCAGCTCATGCAGCAGGCTGCACATCAAGCGGGTGCCGGTGGCGCCCAGTGGATGGCCGAGGGCAATCGCACCGCCGTTGACGTTGGTTTGTTCGTGGGGATAGCCCGTCTCTTTGAGCCAGGCCATGGCCACCGAAGCAAAGGCTTCGTTGATCTCCACCCGGTCAATGTCTTCGAGCTTCATGCCGGCACGCTTGAGCGCGTAAGCCGTGGCCGGGATCGGCGCGGTGAGCATCCAGATCGGGTCTTCGGCGCGCACGCTCAGGTGATGGATGCGTGCCCGTGGCGTCAGGCCGTAACGCTTGAGCGCTGCTTCCGAGACGATCAGCATCGCGCTGGCCGCGTCGCAGGTCTGGCTGGACACCGCTGCGGTCACCCGGTCGCAGCCGAACAGGAATTCCAGCTCGGCCATTTTTTCCAGGCTGGTGTGGCGCGGGGTTTCGTCATGCAGCACGCCGGCCAGGGGCACGATTTCGCGGTTGAAACGGCCTTGCTCGATGGCCTGCAAGGCACGTCGATGGGACTCAAGCGAATAGGCTTCGAGCTGCTCCCGGGACAAGTCCCACTTTTCCGCGATCATCTGCGCCGAACGGAACTGCGTCGGTGGTTGCGCGCCGTAGCGCCGCACCCAGCCTTCGGAGCCGCTGAACGGATCGGTAAAGCCCAACGGCTCGGCGGCGATCATCGCCGAAGAGATCGGGATCTGGGTCATGGTCTGCACGCCACCGGCGATGACCACGTCCTGGGTGCCGCTCATCACCGCCTGAGCGGCGAAGTGCACCGCTTGCTGGGACGAACCGCACTGGCGATCGATGGTGGTGCCCGGCACCGATTGCGACAGGCCGGCCGCCAGCCAACTGGTGCGGGCGATGTCACCGGCCAGCGGGCCGATGGTGTCGACACAGCCGAAGATCACATCGTCGTAATCCTCGTCGGGAATGGCGTTGCGCTCGACCAGCGCGCGCAATACGTGGGCGCCCAGGTCGGCGGCGTGGATCTGGCTCAGACCACCCTTGCGCCGCCCGGTGGGCGTACGCAGGGCGTCGACGATATAGGCTTCAGGCATGGTCTACCTCGGTGAAAAAATTGAAGTCTGGTATTGAGAGCGCCGAAAAACCTGTGGGAGCGAGCTTGCTCCGGGCGGCGTTCCGACGATGAGGCCGACACATCCAACATTGATGCCATCTGACGCACCGCCATCGCGAGCAAGCTCGCTCCCACAGGGATGTAGTCACCCTTACTGACTGGTTAGAACGTATTGCCCGCACCCAGCTCTGGGGTGCCGTCAAACAGGGCCGCACGAATCCGCCCTTTGTGATGGCCGCGATCGCCCCAGACCTTGTCCAGCGCCCAGGCGCGTTTCATGAACAGATGCAAGTCGACCTCCCAGGTGTAACCCATGGCGCCGTGGGCCTGGATGGTGTTCTTCGCGGCGAGCAGGGCCGCTTCCGCGGTTGCCAGTTTGGCGTGGGACACCAGCACGTCCTGCCCCGGTTGCTGCTCGGCCAGCGCATAGGCTGCACGGTATAGCGGACCTTTGGCGAACTCGATCTGCACCGCGACGTTGGCCATCAAGTGCTTGACCGCCTGGAACGAGCCCACTGGTTTGCCGAACTGCTTGCGCTCGAAGGTGTAGTCCACCGCCAGGTCGACCATGCGTTTGGCCAGCCCGAGCAATTGCGCGGCACTGGCGAGGGCGCCACGGTTGAAGGCGGCTGCCCACAAGCGCCGTCCCTGTTCGCCGCTGGCCACGCAAGTAGCGGGAGTCGGCGTCCATTCGACCTGGAACAGTTGACGGCTCGGGTCGACCGACTCGTTGCGGATCAGGCGCACGGCGTCGCGCTCCAGCGCATGCACCTCGTCGCCATTGGCCAGCAACAGCAGATCGGCAACATGGGCATCGCTGACCAGCGGATTGCCCGGTTCGGAAACGGCGAGACGCGCGCGCCCCTCAGCGACCCGTGACAACCAAGTCTGCTTTAGTGAAGCGTGTTGCTCATCAAGGGCGGCGAGCAACGGCACGCCGACCAGCATGGTGTCCACCAACGGCTCAGGCAGACCGGCGTAACCGCATTCCTGGGCAATCAGCACAAAATCCAGCTCATTCATGCCCATGCCGTCCTGCGCCTCGGGCACGGTCAGGGCGGTCAGGCCCAGTTCCACCAGTTGGGCCCAGAGTCGCTCACTGCGCCCGCTGTCGCTCTGCCACAGTTCGCGAATGCGTTCCGGGGTGACTTCGTTGATCAGGAAGCTGCGGACGTTGTCCTGAAACAGCAGTTGGTCGCGGCTGAAACTAAAGTCCATGGTCTATTCCTCAGGCACGCGGCATGCCGAGCATGCGTTCGGCAATGATGTTGCGCTGGATCTCGTTGGTGCCGGCGTAGATCGGCCCGGCCTGGGCAAACAGGAAACCTTCCAGCCAATGGCCGACGTCACCGGCGGCCGGGG
>NZ_AKJL01000270.1 GCF_000282355.1 Pseudomonas sp. GM49 | reverse complement strand
CCCCGCCGAGCTTGCGCCGCAGGCGTGGCAGCACGCGGAGCAACTGCTGGTGTTCGGCGGCACTTTCCGGAGCCTGTTCGGCCTGTGCGGCCAGATCCATCGCCAGCTCGAACTGACCGCTGCGTTCCAGCACGCGAATCAGCCGCGAACGCGCGCCGGGGTAAGCGCATTCGCGGTAGAGGTTCAGGGCCATGGAGAAATCCGCTATGCGTTCGCAGTACTGGGCCATCTGGAACAGCAGCTTGCCGCGCCGGCGTTGCAACCACGGATTATCCAGCGCCAGCTCCCTGATTCGCTCGGCCACCGCTTCCAGCGCTTCACCGGCCTCGAATTGTTGCTGGTACGCGTGCAGCAGGACACAGGCATCCACGTCTTCGCGGCTGCGCAAGCCACGGGACTCGGCACAGAACTCGACTTTTTCGTAGGTGTAGATACCCAGGTCGGCCAATACGAACTCCGACCAGTCCTGGTACAGGTTGCCGAAGAACATCAGGCGCAGGCGATCGCACAATTGCATGATGGTCAGGCTGAACAGACGCTCGTCCAGGGTCGGACACCAGTCGTTGAAGCTTTGCGCCTGAGGAAACTGCTCGCACAGCGCCGGCAGCCAATCGGCTTTCTTGCCTTTGGGTTGATCGATGACAGCGACAAAGGCCTGGAGGATCTCTGCCTTGAGCAGCACCTCGAACAGCTCGTCGATGGTGATTGGCATTTGCCTGTCGACCCAACCCAGTTCGAGCAACGGGCCGGCGGCTGCGCCGATATCGCCGATTTCGTCGTAATGCAGCTTGCTCGCCCTGAAATGAACGCCTTTGCGCATGACCATTCTGACCAGCAGCGCCTGCGATTCACGGGGCAAGCGCTTAAATTCATGAATGAAACGCTGCTCGTCGACGCTCAGCACGTCGGCAAAGCGCTGCTCAAGCCAATCAAGCACTTGCATGAAGTTGTTCAGGTAATAGAACGGGTCGTCGAGGGGATTTGCAGTCACAGGGAAATGGGCCATGGCGAGCGAGTACTGGTTATGCGTACAGATACCAGTTCCGCCCTGCCCGGTGCAATGGGAAAAGGATAAATGGCGCTGTACGGAATTTTTCCCGGGCAGTAGAACTTTCTGCCCCCCAGCCGCACCAACCGCCATAGAGGTGCAGTGACAGCTATCGAACTGATGGCGCTGCTTCAGAACGTATGGAGGTGATTATGGATATCAAGACTTTGGGCTTGCCCCTGGCAATAGCGGCCCTGTTGACGCTGACCGGTTGCTCGACGCCAACGGTGGTGACGCTGCAGAACGGCACTCAGTACCTGACCAAAGACATGCCGAAAACCAAAACCAGCAACGGGTTCTTCGAGTTTGAGGACATTTCGGGTGCGAAGGTGAAAGTCAGGGCCGATGACGTGGCGACGATTCGTGAGGAAGACTAACGTTTCTCCTGCCGCGATGTGGCAGGTTTCGAGCACTGCTTTACACTCGATAGACCCCGTGCGACCGAATGACTGTGCAACGCTTCGACACGATGCGTTGCAATACGGGCATCACGTAAAGATTCAGGTGACGCCGAAATGAAAATGGTCTCGCCACTTCTGGCCTCTCTGCTCGCCGTCAGCGTGTGCATGACTGCGAGCGTGTGTGACGCCGCCACAAAGGCAAAGGCAAAGGCAAAACCAAAGCCCTTGCCAACTTACAAGACCAGTTTCGATTGCACCTCGCCCCAGGCATCCGCCGAAAAGCTCATCTGTCATGACGCCCAACTGGCGCAGATGGACCTTGAACTCAATCGCCTTTATCTGCTGGCGCTAACGGATGAACATTCCGTGCCGCGCCCGGACAAAGTCGAGGTTGATCAACAGTTCTGGATCGACGCCCGCAACCAGTGTGACAGCGGCCCGCAAGCCAAGCCCTGCGTCATTCGCAGTTATGCCGAGCGTGCGCATCAATTGCGCCAGGGCTCGGCCATTGCCAGAACCAAGGATCCAAGCAGACGCACCGAAGGCCCCGTCGCCTTCCATTGCGCAGGGCTCAACCCGCTGGTTGCCGCCACGTTCTTTACGGTCGAACCGGGGGTTGTGTTCCTGAAGTGGGCGAACACCTCCATCACCCTGAACCAGGTGCCGAATAATTACGGAACCCAGTTCACGGGCAAGGATTACAAAGGCAACTACAGCTTCTGGCAAATCGGCAATGACGTGTTTTTGCAGATACCTGGCTCAGGAAAGATGAGTTGCGCAGCCGAGCCGGTCGGCTGATGACCCTGGCATCGGGACGTCCTGTCCCGATGACCGCTCACCGCTTCAGCTGCCGGTGCGGATCTTGTTCCAGACCCGGGTACGTACCCGGTCGATGTTCAGAGGCATGGCTTCCAGGGCAAACAGCTTGCCCATCATTTCCGGGCTGGGGTAAACCTTGGTGTCATTCTTGATGGCCGGGTCGATCAGGCCGTCGGCCTGTTCATTGCCATTGGCGTAATGCACGTAGTTGCTGACGCTGGCCATGACGTCCGGGCGCAGCAGGTAGTTCATGAAATCGTAGCCGGCCTTTTCATCCGGGGCATCGGCCGGCATCGCGACCATGTCGAACCAGATCGCGGCGCCTTCCCTGGGAATCGAATAGCCGATGTCGATGCCGTTGTTGGCTTCCCTGGCGCGGTTTTCCGCTTGCAGGATGTCGCCGGAGAAACCGACCGCGACGCAGATATCGCCGTTGGCCAGGTCACTGGTGTACTTGGACGAGTGGAAATAGCTGACATACGGCCGCACTTTCAACAGCAGGGCTTCGGCCTTTTTGTAGTCTTCCGGGTTCTTGCTGTGAGGCGGCAAACCGAGGTAGTTCAACGCGGCGGGCAGCAGTTCGGGGCCGTTGTCGAGGATGGCCACGCCGCACTTCTGCAACTTCTGCATGTTCTCGGGCTTGAAGATCAGGTCCCAGGAATCCACCGGGGCGTTGTCGCCCAGCACCGCTTTGACCTTGGCAATGTTGTAGCCGATGCCGGTGCTGCCCCACAGGTACGGGAAGCCGTGCTCGTTGCCCGGGTCGTTGGTCTGCAATGCCTTGAGCAGTACCGGGTTGAGATTTTTCCAGTTTGGTAGCTGACTCTTGTCGAGCTTCTTCAGTGCGCCGCCTTCAATCTGCCGGGCCATGAAGTGGTTGGACGGGAACACGACGTCGTAGCCGGATTTACCGGTCATCAGCTTGCCATCGAGGGTTTCGTTGCTGTCGTAGACGTCGTAGGTGAAGGCGATGCCGGTTTCTTTCTGGAAGTTTTTCGTGGTGTCCGGCGCGATATAGTCCGACCAGTTGTAGATTTTGACGGTTTCGGCCGCCTGACTGATTGATGCGACCAGCATCAGCGGGGCCAGAGTCAGTGTCTTTCGGATCATGAGTCGATTCCTGTAAAGGTTGTTTTTGTTGGCAGGCAATCAAAGGATCAAAAATCAAAAATCAAAACTCAAAAAATCAAAACGTAGGTCTTGCGCACGGTTTCCTGGATGTCCCAGATGCCGAGGCTGTTGGCCGGCAACATCAGTGCGTCGCCGGCTTCTATGAGCAGGGGTTCACCGCCGTCCGGGGTGAAGGTGCAGCGGCCCTGAATGAAGTGACAGAATTCCTGGGCGACGATCTGCCGCCGCCAGCGTCCGGGTGTGCATTCCCAGACGCCGGTCTCGACGCCGTCGTCGCGTTCGACGCTGGTGGTCGAAGCCACGGCCACGGGTGTACCCAGGGGCACGGCGACCGGATTGGACTCTTCCAGTTTCAGGGTTGCGGTGTTCTTGAATTGCGTGATGCTCATGGGAATACCTGTCGATGTAGCCTGTAGATGAAGAGCGCGCCGTTTAGTGCATGAAACCTTCCATGAAGCCCGCGACCCCGCTGGCCAGCTTGCGGCGCCAGGGCGCGGTCGCCGGGTTGGCCAGGGTCTGGTCCTCATGGACGAAGCTGCGGATGATCGCGTTGTAACCGAGCCAGCGGATCGGTTCCGGCTCCCAGGCCCTGAGCGCGTCGAGACCACGCTCGGGGATGACCCACGGCTGGCGTACCAGGTCGGAGTCGCGCCCCAGGATCAGGTCGGCCAGCGTCCGCCCCCCCAGGTTGCTGGCGCCAACGCCCTCCCCGCCATAGCCACCAGACAAGGCAATACCGTTGGCCCGGTCGCAGAGCATGTGCGGCTTGAAGTGCCGGGACATGCCCAGGTTGCCGCCCCAGGAATGGGTGATCTGCACGTTTTTCAACTGCGGGAACAACTCGCCAAACAGATAGCGCCGCAACTCTTTTTCGTCAGTGGTCAGGTCGAAGTTGTGGCGTAGTTTGCCTGCGAACCGGTAACCGCCACGGGCGCCAAAAATCAATCGGTTGTCAGCGGTACGCTGACCGTAGGTGACCTGGCGACTGGCCTCGCTGAACGCCTGGCCGCGACTCAGGCCAATTTCGTCCCAGGTGGCGGCAGACAATGGCTCGGTTGCGACGATCAGGCTCTGCACCGGCATCTGATAACGCCCCAATGGCGGCAAAGTGACGGAGTAGCCTTCGACCGCCGGCACCACCCAGCGACTGCGTACCGACGCTTGCGCCGTGCGCAGGTTGCCGGACTGCCAATGGGTGACCGGGCTGTTTTCGTAGATTTTCACCCCCAGGCGCTCAACCGCCCGGGCCAGCCCGCGTACCAGCTTAGCCGGATGGATGGTCGCCACGTGCGGCGCATAGATACCGCCATAGGGTTTGGCGACCCGGATCTGTTGCGCCAGTTGTTCCGGGTTCAGCCAGTGATAGTGGCTGTCGTTGAGGCCCTGGCGGTGGAGATCGTCCAGATAGTGACGCAGGCTGGTCTCCTGCTCCGGATAGCGCGCAGCACAATACAGCACCCCGCCTTTACGATAATCGCAGTCGATCCCCTCACGTTCGAGGACAAGTTCCACTTCTTCCGGAATGCTGTGCAACAAATAGTAGGAGGCGCGGCGCTCTTCCACTGGCAGACTGGCCAGCAGGCGATCTTCACCCAGCAAGTTGCCCATCAGCCAGCCGCCGTTGCGCCCTGACGCGCCGAAACCGGCGGTTTGCGCTTCGACAATCGCGATATTGAGGTCAGGTTTGTGCCGCTTGAGGTAATACGCGGTCCAGAGGCCGGTGTAGCCCGCGCCGATAATCGCCACGTCGACATCCAGGTCCCGCTCCAGCGCCGGACGCGCCAACAAAGGCTCGTCGAGCTGGTCCATCCACAAACTGATAGTGCGCCACGCCGGCATGCAAGACTCCGCCACTCAGACTTCGATGGCGTCGATCCTAGTGCGTGGGCTCAGGCGCTGTCTTGCGCGCGTGCACGCAAAGAAATTTGTTTGACGTAGGCCTTGGGTGACTGGCCGGTGTGCTGGCGGAAACAGCTGTAGAACGCCGACAGCGAATTGAATCCGGCAGCGAAGGCCAGTTCATCGATACGCAGTGGTGGTGTGGCGGCATCCAGCGCGGCGAGCAAATGCTGCAGGCGCGCCTGGTTGACGTAGCGGTAGAAGCTTTGCCCCAACACCTGGTTCAACAGATAGGAAATCTGATTACGGCTGTAGCCGCACTCCTTCGCCACCCGTTGCAGGTCGAGCTCCGGGTCAAGATAAGGCTGCTGACCCTGGAAATACTGTTGCAGGTCATCGGCCATGAAGCTCAATTGGCGTGGTGACAATCCGAGCCGGCTAACCGCCGGGCGCTGGTTGCCGGAGGTTTTGCTGGTGGGTTGCTCATGCACCAATGAAGCGTATTCGTTGACCCGCCAGATCAGCCCGTCCTTGACGGTAATCGCTTCGCTGGCACGGAACGACACCAGTCCTTCACCGCCACGCAGTGTGATGCGGTACTGAATGAACGCCGTGTTGCCGTCCAGTCGAATGCGGTCGGAGTGCTCCAGCGCTTCATCCGGATCCCGGGGCATGCTGCTGCGCACGTAGTCGCGCAATTCGGCCAGGCCCATGACCCGGTTCTGGAAAAAATCGTTGTACTGGATCTCAGGGTGATAGAGCGCCATGACGCCATCCAGATCCCGGTGCTTCCAGCGCAAGTGATAGCGCATGACCGTCTCGCCCGTGGCCTGGGTTTGCAGCGGGCCATCATCATCGGCGTGCATTGAAAATCTCGACGGGAAAAAACCGAGCTTGCCCAACTTCCGCTTTGTCTTCAACGACTAAACAGATGATGGCTTTTGCCCGCAAATTGCGGCTAAGAGTGAGCTGAATCAAAACAACGCCGGCAATCGCCAAACGGCCTGAAAAATCCACATTATTTTCACATCCGGCTGCTACTTTTAAACACTGTCACTGGTTGAACCAATGAAGGTTCTCCCTCCTACCATGAGCTCAAGGAAGCGCTCGAAGATGAAGGCGGGCAACACATGAATATAGGGTTCAGTAAGGTCACGTTTCCAAACGCCTGCCAGCTGATGCGCTGGCATTTTCATCCCATGGGGTTCGAGGCGAGCATGGACGCGCCGGGCAGCATGATTGCCCGTCTGTTTGATCGTGCCACTGGCGAGACCATGATCGCCATTGCCGGTATTCCGTGCACCACCGTCATGAATGCCGCGGATGTAGAACGAATAATCGAAGCGGTGGAAGATGAACTTGAAGCCTTCATTCCACCGGAGGCCATCAAGAGTTATGCCTGAAGGCTATCCCCCCTCAACAAAAAGCCCACTTCAAGTGGGCTTTTTGTTGAGCGCTATTCCCTGTAGGAGCGAGCTTGCTCCGGGCGGCGTTCCGACGATGGTCGTTAACGATAACGCGTATTTACTGGCTAAACGCGGCGCTCTTGAGTCCATCGCGAGCAAGCTCGCTCCTACAAAATCAGGTCGTGGTTTGGCTTTTACGATGATCGACAAAAAACGCCTTGCCCTTGCCGATCCGGTCGGAGGCCTTGGGCATGTTCGCGGCCTGGGTGTCTTGCGCGTCGACGTACCAGTAGCAATGGCTGACGGCGCGGGTAATACCCACGTACGCCAGCCGCAGGATCTCGTCCTTCTGGGCATTGTCGTAGGGTTCACTGTCACCGGCCTTGCCCAGGCCCGCCATCCGGTAAACCTGATTCTTGTAAGGCGAACTGGTCAGGTGCTGGCAGTCGCCCAGCAAGAACACCGCATCGGCCTGGAGGCCCTTGGCACTGTGATACGTCAGTTGCTTGAGCCTGCGAGCCTCATACGGCAAGCTCGAATCAACATTAACTACAGTCTGAATATGCTCTTCTATCAATAACTTATCGCTACTTTTTCGATACAGCATCAAGATCGAATCGCCCTTTCGGTAATGCTCCATCAGGCGCTGGGCCATGCCCTGGTCATCACGATCGAGGACGTTAACCGGCAGCAATGCCTTGGGTTCACCGCTGGCCTTGGCTTTCTTCCCGGCAATCGCCGGTGCTGCCCGCACGATGTGCTCAGCGGCATCAATGATGTGCTGGTGGCTGCGATAGTTGTCGCTCAGCATGACCTTGGTGGTACTCGGCGACGGGAACTCCTTGTTGAACTCCATGAAGTAGGTCGGTGAACTGCCGCGCCAGCCATAGATCGACTGCCAGTCATCCCCCACGCAAAGCAGCGAGGAACGCTGGGCGCCGCGTCCGACGTGCATGGCCGGTCCGCGACTGCGGATCTCGGCCAGGCTGGCCCTGATCCAGGAGACGATTTGCGGCGAGACATCCTGGAATTCGTCGATCATCAGGTGTGACAGCGGCCGCAGCAGCTCATCACTAAGCAGCTTGAGGTTCTCCGGCGAGTGCTCGCTGAACAGGGCGAACATCCGGTTGTAAGTCATGATCGGCGGTTTCTGATCGAGCAAATGATCTTCCAGCGCCCGCCAGTAAAGGCTCAAGGCCTCGAAGAAGAACCGGTCGGGATCGTCCTTGGCGAAACTCATCTGACCCACGGCGCTCGGCACATCGAGCCCGAGGTTTTCGATGAACCCGGCAGCGGCGACAAAACAATCGAGCAATGGCGCAGAAGCGAGCTCGCCCTTGACCTTGTAATCGAAGCCCGGCCCGGCGCTGGCATCGCCGGCGAGCGAGGCCAAAACACGTTTTGATGATTCGTAACTATCAAGCCATATCAATGGCTTACGACAGAAAGCTTGAAACAGGGTGCGCTTCACTGCCCACTCTGCGCGCACCGTCAATTTGGCGTTTGGACGTGCCACCTGCGGGTTTTCCCGAGGATCGAACCCCAGCACCACCCAGGCATCCAGGGACGGAATGTAGCCGTGACAATGGAATGTCGAACCGTTGATATCGAACGACTGGCGATTTGGCTCGATACCCTTGATGGGCCACGCACCGGCGCGAATCCACAGGTCTTCTATGGCGTCGCACAATTCTTCATCGCGCTTGGCGGCCAGTTCGGTAACGCCGATGCGTTTCTGTACATCCGGGTGATCCCGCTCCAACTCCTTGAGTTGCAAGGCATGCCGGGACAATGGCTTGATCAGCTCGCGAAAACGCTCATCGTCACGGTGCAGACGGTGATAGCAGGCGTTGAGCTGTTGGCGTTGAGCGTCGTTGATCCGCAGATCGAACGGATTGCTGTCGACCTCCTCATCACCCTGTGCAGCCCGCAGGCTGAGGTTTTCGAAAGCCTGCAAACGCTCGAAACCCGGAAGGCTGCGAACCATCGGCAGGATCCGCGAGTGAAAGGTGCGCACCAGATCCCGCGCCTCCTTGAAACTGATCGCTCGCCCCCAGAGCGCAAACAGTTCGATCAGCTTATTGATGAAGTCCTTGCGCGACTCACGGGTGAAGGTCACCACCGTCATCGAACTCAGCTCGAAGCCCAGGTAATGGGTCAGCAGCAAGATACGCAGCACCAGCGTGGTCGATTTGCCTGCACCGGCACCCGCGATCACCGAGGTGGACGGCGTATCGCTGAAGATCATTTTCCACTGTGCGGCGCTGGGTTGGGCATGGGCCGGCAGCAACCGGGCGACATCAGCCTTCATGCGCTTCTTCAACTCGGCACTCAACGGCAGGCGCCAATCGTCGAACAACAGGTCATCGACATTCGGTGGCCGGTGTTCAGTGGAGCGCGAGTCACGGATCAGCAGGACCTGGCGACCCTCCTCCAGCCCTTCGAGCTTGCCTTCCTTGTAGCCGTAATCGACCCCGGCGCTGTGACCGCTGCGAAAACCGTCGGCCTGGCCATGCAACCACGACGCACGATGTTGGGCATGCAGGCGGGTCAGGCTGTAACCGAAGAATCGGGCGAGCAGTCGCTTGATCAGCGGCATCTCGGCCAGGGGGCGAAGCTCAGGAGGAAGATCGGGGGTGTGTCGCGGCACGCGGACTGACTCCAGGGTGTGAGGCTGTTGAGCGCTATGGTGTCTGCATTTGCCGTCGAGTTCTAGTGAATTGCTTATGACTCATTGGCTTATGCGATGAAGTGAAGGCTGGATAAGAGATTTTCGAGGTTATTTCATATCGATCCATTCGATGGGAATGCTGCATTTTTTACGCTTTTTATCGATTGTTGCCTGATGGATGATAGCCGTCATCACTCACCGGTCTCGCTTCGTGGCTCAGGCGCCTCGCCCCATGACGAACCTTTTCAGGAGACGATCATGCTTGAACTCAGACCTTTCAACTCGCTCGGCGGCGCTCACCACGGCTGGTTGGATGCTCATCACCATTTTTCGTTCGCCGAATACTACGATCCCAAGCGTATGAACTGGGGCAACCTGCGGGTCTGGAATGACGACGTGATCGCTCCCGGCACCGGTTTTCCGCAACACCCGCACCGGGACATGGAAATCATTACCTATGTCCGCGAAGGCGCCATTACCCACCAGGACAACCTTGGCAACAAGGGCCGCACCGAAGCGGGTGACGTCCAGGTCATGAGTGCCGGTACCGGGATCGCCCACAGCGAGTACAACCTGGAAGCGACGCCGACCAGGATTTTCCAGATCTGGATCATCCCGAATGAATCCGGTCTGGCCCCTTCCTGGGGCGCCAAGCCGTTCCCGAAAGGCAACCGCGAAGGTTTTGTCACCCTGGCCAGCGGCAAGGAAGGCGACGATCAGAGCCTGCGCATCCGCGCCGATGCCCGGCTGGTAGCGGCCAACCTGAAGGCCGGCGAGTCTGCCGAATACCCGCTGGACAAGGGTCGTCGTGCATACCTGGTGCCGGCCACCGGGGTCATCGAAGTCAATGGTTTGCGTGCACAAGCTCGAGACGGTGTAGCGGTTGCCGATGAGCAGGTGCTGCGCGTAACGGCCATCGAGGACAGTGAGATCGTGTTGGTGGACCTGGCGTGATCCGCTGAGCGCAATTGCAAAAAAAAGGGGCGACCGTATTGGTCGCCCCTTTTTAGTTGCTGCGGCAAACCCTTTGTGGGAGCGAGCTTGCTCGCGATGGCGGCCTGGCATCCAGCATTGATACTGACTGACTGACAGACCGCTATCGCGAGCAAGCTCGCTCCCACAGGGTTACATACAACTCCAGTGGGAGTTACGTTGCTTATTTCGCGGAAATGGCGCTATCCACCAGCGTTTGCGCTTCGGCCACCAGTTGCTTGAGGTGGTCGTCGCTGACAAAGCTTTCGGCGTAGATCTTGTAGATGTCTTCCGTGCCCGACGGACGCGCCGCGAACCAGCCGTTTTCGGTCATGACCTTGAGACCGCCAATGGCCTGGTCATTGCCCGGTGCATGGCTGAGGATGCTCTGGATCGGTTCGCCGGCCAGTTGGGTCGAAGTGACCTGTTGCGGCGACAGCTTGCTCAACAACGCCTTCTGTTCCGGGTTGGCCTTGGCGTCGACCCGTACCGAGAACGGTTCTCCCAGTTCATCGGTCAAGGCACGATACGCCTGGCTCGGGTCGCGACCGGTACGGGCAGTCATCTCGGCAGCCAGCAGCGCCGGAATCAAACCGTCCTTGTCGGTGCTCCAGACGCCGCCGTCCTTGCGCAGGAACGAGGCACCGGCGCTTTCTTCGCCGCCGAAACCGAGGGATCCATCGAACAGGCCGTCGGCAAACCATTTGAAACCAACCGGCACTTCGTACAGGCGCCGGCCCAGGCGCTTGGCCACTCGGTCGATCAAGCCGCTGCTGACCACGGTTTTACCCACGGCAGCATCGGCGCGCCATTGCGGACGGTTCTGGAACAGGTAGTCGATGGCAACGGCGAGGTAGTTGTTCGGCGCCAGCAAACCACCGGACGGCGTGACGATGCCATGGCGATCGTGATCGGGGTCGCAGGCAAACGCCACGTCGAAGCGTTCCTTCAGGCCAATCAAACCTTGCATGGCATGGCTGGACGATGGGTCCATGCGGATCTGGCCGTCCCAGTCGACGGTCATGAAACGGAAGGTCGAGTCGACCTCTTTGTTCACCACATCCAGGTCCAGGCGGTAATGCTCGGCAATCGCCGACCAGTAGCGCACCCCTGCTCCACCTAGCGGATCGACGCCCAGGCGCAGCTTGGCATCGCGGATGGCGTCGAAGTCGATCACGTTGATCAGGTCGGCGACATAGGTGTTGAGGAAGTCGTGACGATGGGTCGTGCCGGCTTTCAGTGCCTGCTCGTAGCTGATGCGCTTGACGCCAGCGAGCTTGTTGGCCAGCAGTTCGTTGGCCTTGGCCTCGATCCACTTGGTGATGTGGGTATCGGCCGGACCACCGTTGGTTGGGTTGTACTTGTAGCCACCGCTTTGTGGCGGGTTGTGGGACGGTGTGATGACGATGCCGTCCGCCAGGCCCGAAGTGCGCCCGCGGTTGTAGCAGAGGATCGCATGGGAAATGGCCGGCGTCGGCGTGTACTCGTCGCCAGCGGCGATCATCACGGTCACGCCGTTGGCGGCCAGCACTTCGAGGGCGCTGGCGCCGGCCGGCGTGGACAGCGCGTGGGTATCGATGCCGACAAACAGCGGGCCATCGATGCCTTGAGCTTCGCGATACAGGCAGATCGCCTGGCTGATCGCCAGCACGTGCCATTCGTTGAAACTCAAGTCGAACGAGCTGCCGCGGTGCCCGGACGTGCCGAAGGCTACGCGCTGGGTCGAAATGGCGGCATCAGGCTGGCCGGTGTAATAGGCCGTTACCAGTCGCGGGATGTCGACCAACAATTCTGCCGGTGCCGGTTTACCCGCAAAAGGACTGAGTGTCATGCAAAACCTCTGGAATAGAGTGGTTCAGGAATTGGATCGCAGTTTACTGGCAGTTTGACCGCAAGGCGATGGGATCGATCCAACAGAGTGCAGGATGTTATTTTTTGCCTGACTCACTCGATTGATTCAAGGCGCAGCGCATCCCCCAACAAGCCCAGTGCGGCTGCCAGATTGTGATCGCCGCCGAACGTATGACTCAAGCGCAGATGCTGCCCGTGCAGACCCTGGAGGCTGAACAATTCTCCCGGTGCGATGACCACCTGATGCGCCAGCAGACGCTGGAACACACGACGGACATTGACCCGACGCAAGGAACGCACCCAGATCGTTGCACCGCCTTCAGGCTCGACGAAATGCAAGGCATCACCCAATCGTTCCTGCAACAACAGGGTCATCTGGCTCTTGCGCTCCTTGAGTAGCCGACGCAGCACTGGCAGGTGTTGATCGATGCGACCGCTGCTGTACAAACGGGCGATGGCTTTCTGGCGAATCGGCGAGAGACGAAAGGACCGCAGCAGAAAGTGCCGTTGCAACTCAACGCTCAAATGCCTTGAAAGCAGGTAACCGTAAGGCGCTTCCGGACCGATGGTTTTCTCGAACGTGGAAAACACCATCAACCGTTCAGGGTCCAGCAAGTCGCGAAAGCGCACGGCGCCCAGGTCGAATCCGAGTTCGCCATAACAGTCGTTTTCCAGCACCCAACTGTCATACGCAGCCAAAAGCCGGGCAATGGCTTGCCTGTTTTCGTCAGGCGCCAGGCTGCCACGGGGCATATTCAGGGCCGATGACAGCATCACCAGCCTTACCGGTTCGGTATCCAGCAGCATTTTGAGGCGCTCCGGATCGAGGCAGCCATCGGCTTGCACGGGCAACTCGATCACCTGCACGCAGGCGGCTTGAAACAAACGCAGGATCGCCCAGTCGCACGGCGATTCGACCACCACGGTGGCGTCTTTCAAGCCCAGCACGGCGATCAGGATTTCCAGTACACCGCGAAGGTCGGCGCCGATGTAGACATCATCGGCGTGCCAGTAACGCATTGGCGATGTGGTGTAGCGTGCTGCCAGGGCGGCGCGCAATTCCAGCTCACCGCAGGGTTGCGAAGGCGACTGCGGCTGTCGGGGATACTGGCGCAGCAACTCTCGCTCCAAAAGTAACAAAGGACTGTCGAGCGGCTGCAGCAACGCCGGTTCATCGGCGCTCAGGACCAGCATCCCCGGACGCCTGGCATTGACGTAGACGGCTTCCAGCAGGTCGCTGCCGCTGTCCTGCGGGTTGATTGAGGACACCGGCAATGCGTAGTAACCCGACTTGGCCACCGAATAGACGCGCCCTTCTTTTTCCAGCAGCGAATAGGCGTACTGAATGGTCGAGATCGACACGTTCAGACGTTCTGCCAGATGCCGCAACGATGGCAGGCGGATGCGCGAATCCCCTTCAGACTCGTTGATCAGGCTGGCCAGGTACCGGTAAACCGCCTGATAGGCGAAATCCGTTTCTCGAGGACCTTTCATGGGTGAAGGCCGATTGCAATGGCTGAAAATCCACCCACGGTCAGTGACCTGCTGACCATTCATCCACCAATGTGATGCCAGCGTCAGGATCGTCCACGGCATTTTGCAACGCGGCCGTTTCGATCAGTGCTTCAGGCGCCCCGCCAGCGCTTGCGGGCGTCCACTCCATGCGATAAAGCTGGCCAATCAGGCTGACGGGCAGTCCGCTGACATCCATCATCCATTGCATGATCTGTTCGGCGACCGGATGCCCCTGCATGGCCCGGTGCAGCTCGGGCATGGCCACCAGCATGCCCGGATGGCACTGACGCAGAAAACGCTCGAGCCCCGCACCTTTTTCGATAAAAGGCGAAAAAAGCAGGCACACCAGTTGTGCTTCGCTCAGGCCCAGGTTCTTTTGCGCCTCGGCCGCCGCTCGGGCGCGCTGCTCGTCCAGTGTCGCCGGATTGCCGAATACCTCGATGGCCTGCTCGCACAAACGCTCAGGCAAGCGCTTGCGGCGCATCATCACCAAGGCACGTTGCAGGTATTGCGCAATGCCGAACTCATAATTGCGACCCTGCACGAAGCACGCGTGCAGCCCCCGGACGTGGGCCGAGACCGACGGGCTGACGAATTCGTTGTCGCTGATCTGCGCGGACAGTTCGTCAGGCTGGAACCCGAGAAACTCAGTCAGCAATGGCCAGCGCTCTACCAGGTTGCTGACCAGCAGGTCGTGAATGTCGATGCAGGCCGTACGACGACAGGTCTCAAAGCGCTCTTGCGGACGCCACGGGGCCTGGCCGAATTCCGCGTAGAACCCGTGATAACAGTCGCTGCCCAGTTCATCGAGTAATGCAAACAATCCCGCATAACCGGCCTCGCCCACCTGCGAAGGCTCGAGCCCTGCCTTGGTGGCGGCACGCTTCAATCCGTCGATGAACTGCTTCTGCTGACGCGGCGTGTCACTGATGAGCAAAGCGTCGACACCACCGTCCCAGCGGGCGATTTGTCCGTAGAACTCTCCCGTGGCCAGATAACCGTCATCCCACAGGTCGAACCCGCCGCGCCACTCCCGGCGATGGCCGATCAGCAGCTGGTTCAGGCGGCTGGACTCGCGACCGGCGTCGGAGATCGGCGTCAGTTGGTTGAACGGCAAGACTTCCCGATCATCGACCATCAACACCTCGACCCGGGGATCGTCATGGACAAACAACGCACAGTTGGTCCGGTGCATGTTTTCCACGGCCGCGCAGCTTGTCCCGTTCAACCGTAACGAGGCGATGCGTAACTGGAATGTCGCCGGCGCCCGCGTGGCAATGGTCAACTGCGCAGCACGCAACAGTGCCAGGGTGTAGCAGTTGTCACGGGCCCCGGACTGGATCGCCAACACCTTGTAATCACCAATGTGCTCCATGCCCCCCGCCGCGACCGCCAGGCGCTGAATCAACAATTGCAATGCAGTGCGTTCTGCACGGGAGAAATAACCCAGCAATCGCTGCAGCACTTGTTGATAGACATGGTTCATCGCTTGGTCATGGATGCTGGTCATCTTTATTTACCTGATACTCGTAAGTTCAATATCGCGCAGACAGCAAATCCCGTTGGACTGTCTGTACGAATGGAGTCATGGACTTTATTGCCAAATGCTAACACTAGAATTTTCAGACAATCATTTGAAGTGAGCGCTGCACCCCCTCGGTTTAAGCAGGAAGGCGAGGCTGTACCACCCGGCGGGCAAGGGTTTGCTCGATTTAAACCGGAGTCCTAGGAAACGTCCGACAAAGTCCCACAGACACTTAATACAAGAAATAAGGAAAGAAGTTGTCGCTGTCTTTTTGGCAACTACACAACAACGAACTAATTTGGAGATTTGCACCGATGGCGCACATTGAAAAATTTCAGCCTGACCACCAGCCATGACTCGTTCCTTGAGATGAAAGTAATCATTCAATTATCAGGGCTTAGTGGCTGATTAGAAGCTACAGATTACGAGCAAAAACCAGTTCAGTTGCTGGACAGGCCTGCGGATCGACGGGTTTCGGGGGCTGAAACGAAAGAGTCCGTGTGGGCACGGACTCTTGGATAGGCTGTTGGGATTGCTATTGGGTAAGTGTTACGCCGGTTCGACCTGGAGCGCGACCCTTTCGCGACACGGACATTCGTCCATGTAGCGGTGTGCCTCGACAACCTCGGTAAACGGGAAGACCCGAGTCTTGAGCGGCAGCAGCACGCGGTCAGCGGTCAACTGGTTGATATCGCGCAAGGCACGCTGCAGTGCGACCTGGTCCTGGATGATGCCCAGCTCCGGCTTGCCGGTGAAGTTGCCGATGCAGTGCACGAAGAACTGAATGTTCTTCTGGAACGCTGCGCAAGCCGGGAATGGTGTCTGGTTGCCGCCTTGCAGGCCGTACAGCACGAGGCTGCCGCGAGGCGCCAACACATCGCCGAGCAACGACATCTGCGGACCGCCCAAACCATCGAACACCACGTCCACGCCGCGGTTGTCGGTGATTTTGTTGATCCGCATGAGCAGATCTTCTTCCTCGGTGACGATCACCTTCTCGGCACCCAGCGACAGCAGGTATTCACGTTCCTCCGCGGACTTGGTCGCGGCAATCACTCGAACACCCAAGGCCTTGCCCAGTTGTACGAACGAAGGTCCGGCGCAATGACTGGCGTCGGTCACCAGGGCGAATTGCCCGGGCTTGACCCGTGCCAGATCGGCATAAGCGAAATAGGCGACCAACAGCGGCGTGTAATGCACGCTGGCTTCGATCGGGGTGAGTACGTCCGGGTAACGGGTCAGCGACGAGCGCGGCAATACGATCAGTTCGCCGTAGACCGGATAGTCGTTCGGGCTTTGGGCCGGGAAACTGGCGACCTTGTCACCTATCGCCAGGTCATCGACACCCTCACCGACAGCCGTGACGATACCGGCCATTTCCTGGCCAAGGCCGGAAGGCAGATGGGCACGGGACGATGCCAGGTTCTGGCGCCAGAGCGTGTCATACCAACTGATGCCGATCGCTTCGACGCGCACCTGCACTTCGCCCGGTGCAGGCAGAGCCGCCGCATGCTCTTCGCATTTGAGCACCTCGGCTGGACCAAACTTGTGAAAACGAATCGTGCGGGACATCACAAACCTCGCCAATTGAACCTCTAATGCCTTGAACTCTAGCTGGGCTTTCAACCCAACACTATCTGTGGCTATTAATAGTCGACATGCCTGTCATTGATTCCGCAGCGGCAGCAACATCGTCAAATGTCGTAAGAAATTGAAGCTGCCTTTGCAGGAAATCTGAATTACTCGGTGCAGAGTACCAGTCTTTCCCCGTAATATTCCTGCTGGCCATTGTTCTCATATGGCCGCCCACGTCAAGTTTGCTGACTCTGCCAGGACTCCAGATGAATCGTAATGACCTGCGTCGTGTCGACCTGAACCTGTTGATCGTTTTCGAAACATTGATGCACGAACGCAGCGTGACCCGTGCTGCGGAAAAGCTGTTCCTCGGCCAGCCAGCCATCAGTGCGGCGCTCTCGCGCCTGCGCGGGCTGTTCGATGATCCTTTGTTTGTGCGTACCGGCCGCAGCATGGAGCCGTCTGCCCGGGCGATCGAGATTTTCGCCCTGCTCTCGCCGGCACTGGATTCGATTTCCACGGCGGTCAGCCGTGCGGCCGAGTTCGATCCTGCCACAAGTACCGCCGTGTTCCGCATCGGCCTTTCGGACGACGTCGAATTCGCCTTGCTGCCAATGCTGCTCAAGCGCCTGCGTGCCGAATCACCGGGGATTGTGCTGGTGATACGCAGGGTCAACTACATCCTGATGCCGGGTTTGCTGGCATCCGGCGAGATATCCATCGGCGTCAGTTACACCACCGACCTGCCGGCCAACGCCAAGCGCAAGGTACTGCGCCGCAGCCAGCCGAAGCTGTTGCGCGCCGACACCGTGCCAGGGCCGTTGAGCCTGGATGACTATTGCGCCCGCCCACATGCACTGGTGTCGTTCGCCGGTGACCTCAGCGGCTTTATAGATGAAGAACTGGAAAAACTCGGGCGCAAACGTCATGTGGTGCTCGCGGTGCCGCAGTTCAATGGCTTGAGTACCTTGCTGGCCGGCACTGACATCGTCGCAACCGTGCCGGACTACACCGCCGATGCACTGACTGCAGCAGGCGGCGTACGGGCGGAAGACCCGCCATTGCCGGTGCGCAGCTTCGAACTGCACATGGCCTGGCGAGGGTCGCAGGACAATGATCCGGGTGAGCGCTGGTTGCGCTCGCGGATTCAGATGTTCTTCGGGGATCCTGAGAGTCTTTAAAGAGGATGGCGTATCTCTCTTTTAGGTCGCGGGTGAGTCATGACAAGTGTTGACGCTCGCAAAAGCCTCGACACTCGTCACTGTTCAAACCTGGATCATTCTTTATAGAGCGTTCGAGCCTGAATCCATTCGAGGGCCGCACTTTTCAGCCATCCAGGTGCTGCTTCAGCATCGCCCAGGCTTCGTCGGTGATACGGTAGTTCTTGTCGGCCTCAAGCACGATCACGCCCTCGCTGCACAGGCGTTTAAGCACTTCGCGCACACTGACAAATGTCATCCCGGCAGACAGTGACACCAGATAGGCATACACCCCACGGACACCGACGGCACGCCCATCCAAAGTGGCGGCAACCAGCGCATTGAGGACCTTGATGCGGATCAGACTGGTGCGCAGTCCATAGAAACGAAGCAATTCACGAATGTGTTCATTCGAGCTGCGATTGCATACGAACGCCAGCTGATTGGTCGCTGTGCGAAACGGTGAAGGTGCGCTTACAGCCGCTGAGCCTGAGTTGTTCAACATGCGAAACTCCCTTTCCGAAATGTTCAGGGGTTGCTACGTCAGCCGTAGCAACCCTTCCCGTCATCGTCAGAAGTCGACGGTGGCCGATAGCTGCAAGGTCCGCGGATAACCCGGGGAGAATGCGCCGTACGAAGCAACGCCCGACCAGTACTCACGATCAAACACGTTCTGCACGGTGGCGCGGAACGTCGTCGGCCGGCCTTCGATCTTGGTGGCATAACGCGCGCCGGCATCGAAGCGGGTCCAGGCATCCAGCTCCTGCGTATTAGCCTGATTGACGAATTGGCTGTCGGTGTAAATGGCACCACCGGTCAGAGTGAAGCCTTCAAGCCATGGTGTATCCCATTCGGCCCAGAGGTTGGCTTGCACGTCCGGCACACCCACCGGTTTGTTGCCGCGGTTGGCCGCTGTCGCCGAATCGGTCAACTCACCGTCAAGCACAGTCACGCCCCCCATCAAGCGCGTGCCCGGCGCGACTTCGCCGAACATGCTCAACTCGATGCCGCGATTGCGTTGTTCGGCCTGGATCGAGAACACGTTGCCGGCGCCGATTTCACCACTCGGTTTCTCGATCTGGAACAACGCCAGCGTGGTCATGAACGTACCGTACTCATATTTGACGCCGAGTTCATGCTGCTTCGATTTGTACGGGGCGAACGTCTCACCGGCGTTGGCCGCCGTGCCTGGTGCGATGTCTCCCTTGCTCAAACCTTCAACATAATTGTAATAGAGCGAGACATCTTCCCAAGGCTTGACCACTACTGCGGCCAGTGGAGTCGTGGCACTTTCGCTGTATTTCGAGCTGACCGAACCTGCGGCGTTGTAGTTGCGTGATTCGATGTCCTGGCGACGCACACCGAGGGTCAACTGAAAGCGGTCATCGAGCATGGACAACGTGTCAGTCAACGCGACACCGGACAGATCCGATTCGGAAACGCGCAGCACCTTCGGCGAGTTGATGAATTGCCTGGGCACATCGATCGGGTGGTAAATGTTCGAACGGATTTCGGTACCGTTGTTGATCCCTCGGGACAGTTCATCCTGGTACCGGGTCGCCATCAGCGTGGTCGTGTGAGTGATCGGCCCTGTAGCGAACACGCCGCGGATGCCGACATCGGCTGTCGAACGATCGACGTTGAATTTGTAGTAACCCGGAATGTTACTGGTATCGCCGGCCTCATTGAGGATTCTCGGCACTTGGTCAGACAAACGCTTGACGTCCGATTTGCCGCCACCGGCGTGGGCAAACACGGTAACCGTATCAGTCAGGTCATATTCGCCTCCCAGCAAGGCCGACTGCTCTTTGGTATCCGACCAGCCCCAGTCCTGCGGCAGGTTGGTGCGGCCATTCGGCGCGGACGGGACATCTACCCCCGGTGCGATGGTGAATGGCCGCGAGGCTGCGTCGAAGCTTTCTTTCTGACTGATGTAATCAAGGTTCAAGCGCAAGCGCTCGCCACGATAATCGAGGGCAATGGCGCCGACACCCACGTCTCGATGCTGATCATCGATGGCCGTATCGCCGCCCTGCAGGTTGCCGTTGAAGCGCACGCCAAACTGATTTTCCTCGCCGAAGCGACGACTGAGATCCAGATGACCGCCGACCTGAGAGTCCGAGGCGTAACTGCCGGTAAAACGGGTCAGGTCTTCGTCCAGTGGACGCTTGGGAACGATGTTGATTACGCCACCGACGCCACTGTTGGGCGAGATGCCGTACATCATTGCGCCCGGCCCCTTGAGCACTTCAACACGCTCGGCGTACTCGGTGAACACCCGGTAGTTCGGCGCTACGCCGTACACGCCGTCGAACGCCAATTCACCGAGGTTGCCTTCACCGATCGGGAAGCCACGGATGAAAAACGAGTCGACGATGCCGCCCGTCTGACCGGTGGAGCGCACCGAAGGATCACGTTGCAGCGCATCGGCCACGGTCACGGTTTGCAGGTCGGCCATGGTCTTGGCGGTGTAACTGGTGACACTGAACGGGGTGTCCATCACGTCCTTGTTGCCCAACATGCCCAACCGGGCACCGCGCGCAACCTGGCCGCCGGCGAACACTTCCGGCAATGCGGTCGGGCCGTTGTAACGGGCGTTGATGTTGGTGGTGCCGAGAGTCAGCGCATCCATGCTGTCGTCGGTCGGCGTCGCGGCTGGAATGTTCGAGGTCTTGTCGGCGGCAACGTCTTGTTGCTCGGGGCTCGCGGCCCAGGCGTTGGCGCTTCCTGCGACCAAAACAAAATTCAGCATGGCGGTACGAATGGCGAGTGTTAACACGCGCTCACCGCTAGGACGACTGACAACAGGCATGACGTGAGGATCCTTTTCAACAAGGGAAAATGGTTATCACTCCTATTGCCAGTCGATCTGCGAAAAAGTATCACCCTCAGTAAAGTTTCTTTGATTTTGCCAGGCCAAGGCTAGGCATACAGGCGTTGCAGCGGTATCGCGACCACCGGCAACGCGGGGTCAAACGCGTGCCGGGTGGTCTTGTACGGAAAGATCTCGCCGCGGGCGATCGCGGTGAAAATCCGCGCCACTTCGAACACTTGCCCAGTCTGCCAATGCCGCACGCACACCCGCGGATCGGTGTAATCGAGCTGGATGCACGGCACTCGCTTCAAGCCCAGCTGCAACGCCGCGTTGAACCGGTGATTGCCGTCCATCACGATGCCTTGCGAGCGCTCGACGATGATCGGCTCCAGCCAATGCCCGGCCCGGATAATCGACTCGCACAGCATCGCCACGTTGACCGGATCCACCTGCTCGGACTGCAGCACTTCGCACAGCGGTCGCAGCGTAATCTGATATTCGTGTTCCATGGTTTATCTCCTGATTCGCCGGGGATTCAGCAGGCATCGGCGCGGGCAATTGGCGCGTACTGGCTGGCCACATCGAGCAGGCGCTGGGCGTGTTCGATCAGCGGCAAGTCGACCATCTCGCCATCCACTTGCACCGCATGACTGCCCGTGGCCACCGCCCTCATCACCCGGTCGGCCCACGCCAATTGGCGCGAATCCGGCAGGAAAGCGCGCTGCACCGAGAGCAGTTGCGAGGGGTGGATGCACAACTTGGCGCCGAATCCCAGCGAGCGCGCGTAATGTGAGTCCTTGGTGACAACCGCCAGATCGCCGATCGCCGGCGTGACACCGTCGATCGGTGCCGGCAAATTCGCCGTGCGCGAAGCCAGCACAATGCGGTTGCGTGCGAAGAGAAACGCCTCGGGAGTCTGGCTGCAGTTGACATCGAGCGAGAAATCCAGCGAGCCGAACGCCAGCCGCGCCAGGCCCGGAATCGCCGCAATCGACTCGACCTGTTGCAGGCCCTTGGCGGTCTCGATGATCGCGATAATCTTCAGCTCCGGCTGCCACTCGAGCAGGCGTTCGACCACCCGCGCCAGGGTCTCGGGGCATTCGGCCTTGGGCAGAAAGATTCCGCTGCACCGCTCGGGATAGCGCATGTCGCCGAGCCAGGTCAGGTCCTGGCGAAACAGCGGGCTGCTGACGCTGTTCAGGCGGATGTAACGCTCGCAGGAAACCTTTGGCGTGCTCTCCTGCCACGCCCAGATGGCGGCGCGGGCTGCGGCTTTGCTGTCTGGGTGAACGGCATCCTCAAGGTCGAGAATGATCGCGTCCGGCCCCGCTTCGACGGCTTTGGCAAAGCGCTCGGGTCGGTTGCCCGGCACGAACAGGTAGCTGATCGCGAGTGGGGTTTTGCTGCTGAGTCGATCGGATTGCATGGCGTTGCTCCTTGGCGTGAACCAGTCGTGATTTCTGAACATTTTCAGGCCCCGCCGGCGGCGGATTTCCGTGCCTGTCCGGGGCGTCTCGCAACAGCCCTTAACGCCTTATTGATCAAGGTATTAAGGGGTTTTTTTATGTAGGGACGAACGCGTACCTGGGCGTGTAAATACACGCTCATGAATTCGCCCTGCGCAGGTATTCATTCAAAAATATTTGAAAACCTTACTTGATAATCGTTCGCGTTCGCAATATGGTTCACGCCGTCAAGAGGAACTATCCTCGTTTCAGAGCCAGCGATCAGTATCACGGGAAGTACATGTCAGTGATGTCATTTAAATATCAGTTACTGGTCATCTACAGAGGACTGGCCATCAACTAGCGGCCAATCAGAACATCCGTACAAACCTTATGGAATGGGGTTCTCATGCAATTGTTTTGCGAGCCATTTATTACGATCGGCCATACGGATTCATCTTCAGATTTCGCCTGGCATCCGCCTCCAGGGTGTTTAAAGTCTCGTATCTGACGAGTAAAAAAGACTACATCTTTCGATAACGATCAGTTATCGACACATCAATGGCGACGTTATTTTCGACGCCAGGGGTTAACTATGCTTGCAACCAATAAATCGCCTGTTGAAAAGCGAAATAAAATCCATCATCCGAACATGCTAAAACCGCTGATCGACCCCGTTATTTATACGCTTATCAATAACTTCCCAAGCATACTTGTTGACTTGGTCAAACAACATGGCTCGCCGTTGAATCTGGTTTGGCCCCATGCTTTTGAAGTGAACACGAAGGCCCTGCAGGCCGTGTTAAAACAGTACAACGTGACTCACGCCATCTTCTACGGCGCCAAGGCCAACAAGTCTCAGAGCATGCTGAGTGCTGCGGCAAACTCGGGTATCGGCGTCGATGTGTCGAGCATCCACGAACTGGAAGCCGCGTTGCGGGCCGGTACGCCGGCAGCAAAAATCTGCGCCACGGGACCGGCAAAAACAGCCATGTTTCATCAGGCGCTGGTCAGTGCGGGCTCACTGATTTGCGTGGACTCGCTGGAGGAATTCGAGCACCTCAAAATCGTGATCGAATCGCGACCTGCCCTCACCAAAGCCAGACTTCTACTGCGTTACAGGCCGAAAAGCTGCCCGAAAAGCCGATTTGGAATGGGTTCGGAAGACTTGCTTGAATGCCTTCAACGGCTGACCAGGCAATCTGCGATTTTTCACTTCGAGGGTTTCCATTTCCATCTGGGCGGCTATGGATTCGAATCCCGCGCGCAGGCGTTCCGTGAGGTAACGGCGTTTGTCGAAGCAGCTCGGGAAATGGGTTTGAATCCGCTGATGATCGACATTGGTGGAGGCCTGCCGATTCGTTATGTCGAGCCACAGGTCTACGGTCTTTTTTTGCAAAACGAGAACAAGCCCAGCCACTATTACAACCAGTCAGTCCCTGACTCTTATTATCCTTATGGCAGTGACCTGACGGCACCGCAATGGTTGACGCTATTGCTCGAAGCCGATCATTCGACAGGACTGTCCATTGCCAATTACCTGAAGCTTCAGAATATAACGCTGGCATTGGAACCCGGCCGAAGCCTGGTAGATCAAGCAGCTATTTCATTGTTTCGCGTCACCCGCACGAAAAAACTCGCCGACAATAAAGCCGTCATCTTTGTTGAAGGCAGTAGTTTCAGCGCCTGTGAAACCTGGTTTTCTTCTGAATACCTGGTAGATCCAATACTGATCAGCACAAAAGAACTCCCATGCACCCCGACCCAAGCTTATATCGCAGGCCACAGTTGCCTGGACGATGATGTGATTACGCATCGGCTTATCAACTTCGGCACTGCACCCCAAACAGGTGACTTATTGATTTATGTCAATACCGCCGGTTATCAGATGGACTTGCTGGAGAACGAGTTTCATCGCCATCCCCTGCCCCGGCGGTTGACGGCGACCTGTTGTACGGAAGGTAACTATGCGTTTTCACCTGACTACTAAAGGTAATAATTGAAATGATATTGAATAAAGTTTCGGATCTTATTGGAAACACTCCAATGTTGGGCATTGATGTTCCGGATACCAACGCACGTTTGTTGCTGAAGATTGAAAAGAACAACCCCGGCGGCAGCATCAAAGATCGCATGGCACGCAATATGGTGCTGGCTGCGCTCAAGTCCGGTCGCCTGAAACCCGGCGGTGTGGTCGTCGAATCGTCCTCCGGCAACACCGGGATTGGTCTGGCCATGGCAGCGGTCGAGTTTGGTTTGCACTTCATTGCCGTGGTCGATCACCACGCAGCGCAAGACAAGATCGCGGTGATGAAGGCGCTGGGCGCCGACATTCGATTCGTCAAAGGCACCTATCGCGAAGATGAGGTCGCGGTGGTCGAGCGTCAGCAACTCGCAGCTGAACTGGCGAGCGAGATTCCTGGCGCCGTGTTCATGAATCAATCCGACAACGCGGCCAACGCTGGTGGCTACAGTGATTTCGTCCGCGAAACCATCGCTCAGGCCGAAGGCGCTATCGGTGCCTACGTCGGTTGTGTCGGCACCGGTGGTTCGATGACCGGCATCGCTCGTGGCTTGAAACTGCACAACCCCGGCACCGTGACCGTCGCAGTGGAACCGGCCGGCTCGATCGTCTTCGGCCATCCCGGCTATCCCTACTACCAATCAGGCACTGGCACTCCGGCCGGTGACACCGTCGGCCTGGTGCTCGACTACAGCTGCATCGATCTGGGCGTGCAAGTCACCGACTCACAGGCTTTCGAAAGCGCCCGCTACATCGCCCGCAACTTCGCGCTGCTGGTGGGTGGCTCGACCGGTGGTGCAATTTTCAAGGCACTGGAACTGATCCACAAAGGCGTGTTGACCGGCAACGTGGTCGTGCCGATCGCCGACGGCGGCGAAAAGTACCTGCACACGGTGTTCGACGATAAATGGCTGCAAGAGCGTGATCTGCTTGATCCGAATGTCGCGCCGCAACTGGACACCTGGCTGGGCAAGACCCAATGGCTGGAATCCGTTTCCGCGCCGCTGCAACTGAGCGTCGCATGACCCACCCATCACCAAGGAACGCCTCTCGATGAATCTGTTGAAAGTCGCCATCTGTGGTGGCGGCAGGACCGGCCATCTCAACGCCATCCTGTTTAAACAGCTGCCCAAGGTTCAGGTTTCGATGCTCACCGGCAATCCGCAGGTCATCGAACAATACGCGCGTCAGACGCCGATGCAGGCATTGTTGCCCGATGGCTCGATGCTGAGTGCCCGACTGGATCGCGTGACCACCGATGCCAGGACTGCCGTTGAAGATGCCGACATCGTCATCATCACTGTCCCCGCCCATGCCCGACCGCAAACCTTGCAAGCCATTGCACCGCATCTGAGCGCCAGCAAACCGGTGTACGTCGGCGCGATTCCGGGTTTCTGCGGTTTCGACTGGCTGGCCGAAGCCACCCTGGCCAATCGTCCCAACCTGGTGATCTGGGGGATGAAGGATGTCCCGCATACTGCGTTTGAGCTGACACCGGGGCAGTCGATCAAAATGGGCGGCGGCAAAAGCCAATTGTATGTGGCGACCCACGCTCGAGAATCGCAGAAATCGCGCCAGCAGCTGCAGGACATACTCACCACGTTGTACGGGCCATGCGTGACGATGCTCGACAATTACCTGGAAATCACCCTGACACCGGGCAATCCGATCATGCACAGCTCGGTGATCTACGGGCTGATCGGCCCCTACGGCCAATGGCATCGCAAGATTTTCCCGCAACGCATGTGCTGGTGGACCGAGTGCCCGGAACTGGGCGCCTACTTCCTCGAACGCATGGATCAGGAAAGCCAGGACTTGTGTACGGTCATCAGCCAGCGCATGGGCATCGACCTGTCCTCGGTCAAATCCCTGAAACAGGAAATCGTCGAGGCCTACGGTGACCAGATCCGCGACCGGAGCAGCATGCTTTCGATTCTGCGCACCAACCAGGCCTACAACGACATCCTCGCGCCGATGGTGCCGGCCGGCGACAACCGCGCCGGCTACGTGATCGAACGCGAGAGCCGCGCCTTCAATGAAGACGTCGCCTATGGCCTGGTCTTGCTGGTGGAAATGGCCCGGCGCTTCGAGCTGAAGGTGCCCTACATCGAAGAAGTCTTGCAGTGGAGCGTTGCCTACATGCAAGGCCTGCGGGACTCGGCACTCGACTACTTCCCAAGCCACTGGCCACGCACGGCAAACGCCGCCGCTTGATCTCTTTGTTTAATTTTCGACGAGCAGACCGCTGATATGGATGACTTCAAGACACTGATCGCCTACTCCCGCAAAAACGCCATGCGACGCTTGATCCGCTGCCTTTTTGCCGAGAACATTCTCGACCGTTCGGCCCTTAGCTTTTCCGTCGAGGGGAACCGGGCCACTTATCCGCTGAAGGGTGTCCGCGCCCGCCTGTTTTTCTCCGACATTGCCAAAGGCCCGGCCGACACCGTGGTCAACGACGGTGACGTGGTGCTGTTGACCGATGAAGGTGTGCGACAGGTCATCACCAGCCATCAAGACATGCTGGATGTGCTGCGTGACAGCTTCGACTTCGAGCCCACCGACGAAGGCGTGGCCGGGCTCAAGTCCGACATGGAAAACAGCCTGATCAACGACGCCCACGCCCGCCAGCATCGTCAGCAATGGAATGCGCGGCTGGAGCAGGCCACCAAGGATCAGGGGCTCACCAGCTTCACCGATTATCTGCGCAAGCAGGCCAACACCAAGGACGCCGCCATCCTTCTCGACCAGTGGGGCTCGCTGGAAGGCCATCCATATTACCCGACATGGAAATCCCGTCCGGGCCTGACCGATGCTGAAGTCGAGCAGTTGTCCCCCGAGTTCAACGCTCAAGTGCCGCTGCGTATCGCCGCGTTGCGTGCCGACCATTCGAAAAGCGAAAGCATGCCGCATGTGACCAGTTACCACGACTGGTTCGCCAGCAACTTCCCGGCGCAATGGGAACAATGGAAGGCCTCGCTCAACAGCAAAGGACTGGATGAAACCCAGTGGCTGGCG
>NZ_AKJL01000269.1 GCF_000282355.1 Pseudomonas sp. GM49 | reverse complement strand
CGGCCGCCGCCGATCGGAAGTGGTGGGCCTGCAGGTGGGGGATGTGCGCCAACTGGATGCCGACACTTGGCTGTATGCCTTGGGCGTCACCAAGACCGACACCGGCGGCGTGCGCCGCGAGAAGCCGCTACGCGGGCTTGCAGCAGAGGCGCTCACCGCCTGGATGGCCGCCACGCCGGCCGCATCCGGACCGCTGTTTCGCCGGATGTATAAAGGCGACAAGGTCGGCACCAAAGCACTGTCAGCCGATCAGATGGCGCGCATCGTTCAGCGCCGCGCTAAGCTCGCGGGGCTGGAGGGGGATTGGGCGGCGCACAGCCTGCGCTCGGGATTTGTCACTGAAGCCGGGCGTCAGGGCGTGCCACTCGGAGAAGTGATGGCCATGACCGAACATCGCAGCGTCGCCACAGTAATGGGCTACTTCCAGGCGGGTTCACTACTGAACAGCAAAGCCGCTAACTTAACGGCGACCCGAGAAGCCGCAACCATACATACGAATGCTCTCGATGTGGTAAAGAACGAGGATAGGACGATCAATCACAGTTAGTGGATAGCGCAGTCGAAAAGCTCGAAGAGCTCAAACACTCGTCATTCGCGGACCAAGACCGCCAGCAAGAGACTTGCCGACTGATTACGTTTGGCATTAATTCAGCAGCAGTTCAATTTTTTTGAACGCGCGGGTTACGCAACCACCGATATGAGGTGTCCTCTTGAATTGGCGATGTCAGCCCTGGCGAGCCTCTTGCTTGACCAGCATCAATAAGCCGATAAGACCAGAGGCGATGGACGCTGTCCTTCGTCATCAGGACAGCTACAACGAGTGAGCGGACAGCGCTGGCCACACGTGAGGGTTACTTGGGTGCGCCAATGGACGCGTGAAACAACTACTTTTTACGGTTGGGGGTGAGGATCAACCGCTAGGTGATTTTACGAAGCTGGCTAGCCGAATCAATGAAGGCTCAACTCAGCGGCCCATCATCCTCGCAAGACGTTACAAACCCCTATTTCGCTTTTAGTGGCTGATGTAGGCTAATCTCGGGATAGTCGAACAGGCGCTCAGCATAGGACTTTGCGCTTCCAACTCGACGGCGCAATTGGGGCAGCCCGGCCCCAACAATTGCGATTGGAAGGCCCAACTGCGAAACCCGATGCAGAGCGATAATGAGGGCGACTAACTCTGGTTCGACGACGTACTGAAGATCGTCGATGAAGATCACTAGGGCTGTACGTGCATGACGCACTGCTTCGCCGACCTGTGTCAGTAAAGTAGAAAGGTCACCTACGAGGTCGCCGTTGTCGGCCAAACCTGCCTCAGGTTCAAAATCGGAACTTACCTCAATATCTTGGTAGGTTACTTTCAGTGACTTTGCGAAGCCTGAGAGCGCTCGAAGCGCTCTATTGGCAGAATCTTTGGCCTCTTGCACCGTACTCATACACAGCAGCGCTGTCCGTAATTGGGGGGCCAACAGCGAAGGCAATGACCGTCCTTCAGGTGCTTCTACATAGACTGTGTGAACACCCAACGACTCTGCATCCCTCAACATCTGGCTCAGCAGTACCGTCTTTCCAACACCTCGCAACCCGACAATTACGAGGCTTTTGACTGGTCTCCCAATACGAAGGCGTTCGATGGACACTCGCAACCGCTCACGTAGATCGTCACGACCAAACACCTTAGGAGGTCGTGTACCGCCACCTGGTGCGTAAGAACTACGTATTACGGCCATAGGAAGAAACTCAAATGATTTAAGCTATATAAAAAATAATATCCCTTTCATAGAAACTACACGATTTTCTTTCTGCTCTCCCGTGTTGTTACGCCCAAACTATCGGCCACGCTCACGCTCTACGCCCCAGCCTTTTGTTATCGGGCAGGCAGTAAAAGGCTCGTCGGAGCGAATTTATTGTGCAGAGGACTGAATGCGCGTTAATGGAAGCATTCCGGGTGTGCGGTGAATCAGCAATCTGCGCGTAACGACGCCCCCCCTACTAAAACATTATAAGTTTCAGTCAACCACCTAGCCGACCACGCATCGCACCTCAAATAGCTCCGCAACGCCCTGCCGATCCTGTACCCATTATGCTGGATGCAAGCGGCTTGGCTAGTCTTCCAGCAGGTAGCGAAAATGTGCACGAGTAGGAGCGCTCCAGCTATCGGAGCGCTGCCTGAACCAAGCCAGATAGCTGGGCACCCTCACCGCATCGTTGAGCATTCTTTGCCATTGCCGTTCAACGTCGCCGTCGATTACCCAGCTTCTCCCGAGCCTCCACATGTGCATGCAACGCGGCAGCTTCAACAATAAACCGAGCAAGGCAAACATGGCCATGCGGGTGCAGACGGGATGCTCCCCAACGTCCAGGCACAGGAATGGCTCACAGCCGGCCTCCGGCGGCAGGTCAGAGCGGAGGGAACACCACGACCTGATGCCCAGCAACTCCGCGACAAGCGAGCGCTGATCAAACGGATAACTTCGTTTTTTGCCGATGATCGCCAAGATATCCCCCATGACCAGCTCCACCTCAGCGACACTCGCCGCAAGCTCAACGTCGCCGATGATGCAGGTTCCGCGTTGTACAGACGTCTGGTACCAGCGCTGAAAAAACAAAGCCATATAAAGCAGTCGACCGTATGTGAAATGCCAAGACCACTGGAGCGGTGCCCACGTGGAAAGAATACCTAGTGACAGTTCGAACCGGACACCGGCAAGTAATGCCGCAGGCGCCGAAGTGCTGTCTTGTTCGAGTAGAACCGAAGCGTGCACCGGGCATACGGTAAACCACCAATAGAACCAGTTGACCCTTGGAGTCGGCTGTCGGCCGCGGCAAAAATCATTGAGCAGGCAATGCTCGCAAAATTGCAGACGCCCTTCCGGCGGAGCCTTGAGCCAGTCACCGGGCAAGGGAAATGATTGTCTCAAGGATTCACCTGAAAGACCCAGCAGCCTTGATAATTCCACCACCACTGTCTGGGGAAGGCGCCCATCAGCGTCTTTGACACCCAGCGCCTTAAGACAGCCCACCGCGCGTCGAAAGGGTTCGGGATTTTGGGTACGAATTCCACGGCCAAGCCACGCCGAAAAAGCCTCGCTAGGCAACGGCTTGAGCAGTCCGCTGAAATGCGCATTACTCCTCATCGTCGAACCGTTCGAGATAAGGAGGGATTTCCGCGGCCTTCTCTAGGCTGACAAGGTCAATCTTTTCCTTGCCGTCCAAAATGGCCCATACCGCCCCTCGGGTAATTCGCTTGACGATGGCATCGGTGATGCCATCCGTGGCGCTGATGAGAAACCTTACCTTGTCTTGCTGCCACAGCTCCGACGACCTCCTTAATGGCAGTGTGCCCTCATATCCAGTCAGGAATGCCCTGAAACTGTCGTTTTCTCTCCAGCGCGGGAGGTCGTACATCTGGAAACGACGCTCCAGCTGAGCGTCGCTGCTAATAGCGTGCACGGCGTCATCCACGCCAAAGGCAATGATCGATAGTGACATCGGTGGGCTACTCAGCGCTCTCAGGAAGGCTAGGTTCTTTCGCTGATCGATCCTTCCCGCGTTGAGGAGATTGTGCACCTCATCAATCAACACCAGGCGCAGCTTCCTTAGATGAGCCAGCATGCAAAACGCGTCAGGAACCAAGCCGTTACGGATCTTACCAATTGGGACACCCAGTGCCTCACTGATGCTGTCCTCGAAACAGCTAAGCGTAGGGTCCGAGGCCAGGCTGAATGAAATGCAGCTATAAGAGTCCGCGTGCCTTTTTCTGAGGGCCGCCATGTCTGACTCGATTCTTTTAAAGAGGCTGGTTTTACCCATGCCCGGCCGACCGGAAATCATCATGCATTGTGCTTGGATTTTCGGTGGCATTTCATAGACTGCTCTGACCGCGGCCCTGACCGAACCTACGTGAGGATAGTTAACCCAGCAATCTTCATAAATCTTGCTGATCCGCTCCCGATCCCCGAGCAGTGCAAGCTGGCGACGGGCTGGTAAAAGGTGCTCTAGGTTCAACTCGGCTTTCATTGACGCTCACCTCGTCAGGAGTTCTAGAACTCATTCCTCGACTTCATAAGGCTCAGGTTTGACGCTGTAATCCACCGACTCAAGGGATGAAGGAGCGGTAATTTTTTCATTAAGGGGATGACCCGAATCCGCTAAGCGGTTTTTCTTCCGCTCTCGAGTTTTTCGCACCTGCTTGTTTTTTGCGACGGAAGCAATAACTAGCGCTTCGTTTTTTGCGATCAGATTGAATACGTCCGCCGCCGGCACCCTACTCTCGCTCTCCTTCCTTAGTTTTGCCCTCAGCCGCTTAAATTCTGAGAGCGTGGTGTTTGGCAACCTGAATCGCCCCGGATTCTCTAGACACCTTGCAAGCTCAT
>NZ_AKJL01000268.1 GCF_000282355.1 Pseudomonas sp. GM49 | reverse complement strand
ACCCCCCAAGCAGTAACAATGGCTTGCCCTGCCCGCCAATGACGGCGTGCAGTTTCACACCGTTGGCAGCGATCTCGTAGCTATCAAAGACGTCAGCAAAACCCGTTGGCAGCTTTGGTACGCCATGCACGGAGCCAAAGCCGCCCAGTGTTTTGAATTGTTCCTTTTGCAGCATCCCAAAGCCCACCTGATTGATCAATTAACCAGACCATAAATGAGGTGTCAGGTACTGACTAGGCAAGTAATCACCAAGGACTGTTGCGCTTACGCACCAATCTCGACGCAGGTATGTAAGGGCCATGACTGGCGCCCCTTCTACCTCGTCAATGGCTCCAGATTGACGAGGTACGTCACCCATTGAATACCGACATAATCAAGCGTCGCAGCCAGACGCTTCTGGGGGCTTCGTGAAAACGCGCATGCCAGTACTGCTTGAGGTCGTAGCGTGGAATGTCCAAGGGCGGCTCAACCATTCGCACATTCAGATTATGCGTGTACATGTTGGCGACGGTTCGTGGCAACACCACGATCAGATCAGAGCGTTCAATGATCGATGGCACACTCATGTAGTGAGACGTCTGCAGAACGATGTTCCGGTGGATACCTGCTTTGGTCAGGTGGGCTTCGAACATTTCCTGGCGACGACTGCCGTCACGTACCTGCAGATGTTCCAGCGTGGTGAAATCCTCCAGGGACAGTTGTTCCCCTGCCAGCGGATGATCGAGGCGGATCAGGCAGACCAGATCATGAGAGAACAAACGTTGCTGATAGATGTTGGGGGTAGTGAGGTCGGGAAAATAGCCAAGCACCGCATCGACCCGACCTTCATGCAGGTTCTCCACAAGCTCATCAGGTGCCAGACTGACGGTTCGTATGCGCGTATTCGGTGCCGCGCTGCGCAGGCTTTGGAATAGCGCAGGTAGAAAGACCACTTCACCCACTTCGCTCAGGCAAAAGACGAACTCCTGCTCGCTCGTGGCAGGGTCGAAGGTCGGGCCGCTGAGGATGTCCCGGTCGATGATCTCGATCACTTCGCGGGTGCGCTCAATGATGCCTTGCGCCCGTGGCGTCGCCTCCATCAGGTTGCCCGAGCGAATGAACAGTGGATCCCCCAGGGAGTGTCGCAAGCGGGCCAGTGCAGCACTGGTTGCGGGCTGGCTCATGCCTAGCCGCTTCGCCGCCGCGGTGACATTGCCGGTTTCATAAACGGCCAGCAGGACGCGGAGCAAGTTGAGGTCGGTGCGCATAGTTATAACAAAACCAGATAGCTTGAATAATTAGAATTGGCTTCCTTTATTTAATGCGCTTGGCGACGATCTCGTCCAGATAAAAAAAATAAAAGGTAGCCGCATGAATCCTGACAACGCCCGAATTGGCGAGATCATCGATAACGCGAAGATCTCGCCGTACCAGATCGTCATCCTTGCCTTGTGCTTCCTCATCGTCCTGGTGGATGGTTTCGATACGGCAGCCATTGGTTATATCGCTCCGTCACTGCGCGAAGAATGGGGATTGTTGCCTGCCCAGTTGTCACCTGTTTTCGGGACTGGACTGTTCGGCCTGATGATAGGCAGCCTGATACTGGGACCGGTCGCCGATGCCTTTGGGCGTAAACGCGTTTTACTGATTTCAGTGCTGGTGTTTGGTCTCGCCACCCTGGCCAGCGCCTTTACCCATTCGATCGAGTCACTTACGGTTATGCGTTTCATCACTGGCATCGGCCTGGGTGGAGCGATGCCGGCGTGCATTGCCTTGAGCGCTGAATATTCCCCTGCACGCCGACGCATGATCATGGTGACCTTGAGCTGGAGTGGCTTCACGGCTGGCCTTGCCTTGGGCGGCATGCTCGCCGCACAGATGATTCCAGCATTCGGCTGGCGTTCCGTTCTGGTACTGGGTGGCGTCATGCCGCTAGCGTTACTGCCAGTGTTGGCTTGGCTAATGCCCGAGTCGGTTCGGTTCATGGCGTCCTCGGCCAAGCACGCCGACGTCTTGCGCCGAGTGGTCGAACGCATCACCAGAAAAAGCTGGAACGGTGTAATGATCCTCGATGATGAACGTCCGGCCCAAGTAAGGTCGCCGATCTCGCATCTGTTCATCGACGGCCGACTGGTCCGAACACTGCTGCTGTGGGTGACCTTCTTCTGCTCGCTCTTTGTGTTCTACCTGCTGACCAGTTGGCTGCCTACCCTACTCAAAGAGGCCGGCTACGACATCGCTTACGCTTCACGTATTGGTGCCATGGTGCCGCTGGGCGGTACCGTCGGCGCCGTTCTCATGGCCCTGCTGATGGATCGCGTTGGCCCCTACCCTGTGTTGGCCCTCTCGTACTCGGGAGCGGCAGTGGTCATTGCTGTGACGGGTTATCTGATGGGTGACCCCTACTCATTGGCCACCGCCGTATTTTTCATCGGTTTCGGTGTGGCCGGTGCTCAAAACGGACTCAACCTGGTATCCGCCACCCTGTACCCCACCGCCGCCCGCGTGACCGGGGTGAGCTGGGCAATGGCCGTCGGCCGTTGCGGTTCAATTGTCGGCTCGATGCTAGGCGCCTGGTTTATTTCCACCGCAGGCACATCACAGGTGTTCTTCCATTGGCTGGCGCTTCCCGTACTGATCGGCGCGATAGCAATAGGTGGCCTTTATTGGCTCAGCAATCGCCGGACCCGGACAGTCAAACCTGCTCAAGTCGCTCACGCAGAAACTCAATGAAGCGTTGAGTTTTTGCGGGCAAAAGACGGGTTTCAGTGAGGGCATACACCGGGATCGGATTGGCGTGCCATTGGGGCAGTACCGGTTGCAGCAAGCCGTTGCGCAGATCATCCGCCGCAATGCCTTCCGGCAGAACAGCGATCCCCAGATCCAGCGTCGCCAATCGCCGAAGCATCCCGACACTATTGAGTTGAAACCGTCCACCCACCTCGATTTCAACCACTTCGCCTGCATGGGAGAGTTGCCACTTGCCAGCCTTTCGCAGTCGCAGGCATTCGTGGTTTACCAGCTCAGCCGGATGGTTGGGCTCTCCATTGAGTTCCAGATAGCGAGGCGAGGCATATAAACGACGAGAGAGGGTCGCCAGCCTGCGTGCAATCAGATTCGAATCTGCCGGCTCGCCCATGCGGATAACCACATCGACGGGTTCGCTGACCAGGTCGACCTGGCGCGGAGTGAGGTCGAATTCAAAGCTGATGCCTGGATACCGTCGAGCGAACTCGGCAATGAGTGGTGCCAGGTAAATGTTGGCGAAATCCACAGGCAATGACGCACGCAAAAGGCCGCTTGGATGCGCAAGCATTTCACCCAGTTGCTCGTGCGCCAACCGCGCCTCGTCAACGATCCGCTTGCATCGGTCAAAGTACAACTGCCCCGCCTCGGTCAATTCGATCTTGCGCGTGGTGCGATTTAACAGCCTCAAGCCAATGGCCTTTTCAAGTCCGCTGATGCGTCGCGACAAGGTCGAATTGGGCATCTCCATCGCTTCTGCAGCCCTGCGAAAGCTATGGGCTTTGACGACCTCGACGAACAACGCCATGTCGTTCAGAAGTTCCATGTTGATTGCTCCATATGTGGATCAGTTAATTCAATTATAGCCAGTTTATCCCGAATAAAGTTTGATGAATGATAGCTATATCAGCCTTCGAAGCCATTCCACACGCCTCGAACTCAATCAGTACAGCGCCGGTGCCGTTGACGGTTTCAACAGTGCCCCCGTAGGAGAGCGTCAACTGCATGAAAGACCTTAATGACCTTTATTACTTCGTACTGGTGGTCAAACATGGAGGGTTCTCGGCTGCGGCACGGGCAACGGGAATTGAAAAAACGTTGCTCAGTCGTCGTGTCGCGCATCTGGAATTGCGAGTGGGAGCCAGACTGCTACATCGCACGACGCGCCAGGTTTCGCTGACCGAAGCTGGCCATCATTTCTTTACGCTCAGCCAACCCGTTGTTGAGGGGGCTCACACCGCCTATGAAAGTGTGGAGCATCTTCGACGTGAACCCGTCGGGTTGGTACGGCTGAGCTGCCCTCAGGTTATGGCGCAAAGTTATTTGGCCCCCCTGCTACCTGGCTACATGGAAAAATATCCAAAGGTACGGCTTGAGTTGAATGCGGTAGATCGAGAGGTCGACCTCTTTGAAGAGCGCTTCGACGTGACCTTGCGATCGCGCCCCCGGATTGAAGAAACGGCCGGGTTGGTCGCAAAGGAATTAGGGGCCGCCAAGCAGATCCTGGTTGCAAGCCCCCGCTTTCTCGATCGTGTTGGGCGGCCTGCCACGGTCGAGGCCTTGTCAGAAATCGAGACCCTTTCGCGTCCTGGTGACATCCATGATGGCGTCGGTCGCTGGTTCCTGCGCAGTTCATCAGGTGAGGAGCTGCTGGTCAGCCATCAGCCGCGTCTTATCTGCGATGATCTACGTATGCAGTTGGAAGCCGCTGTTAATGGGTTGGGCGTCGCCTTGTTGCCAGAGCCCATAGCCGCCGCCTCGGTGCGCGCGAAGGCTCTGGAAGTCGTTATCCCCTCTTGGACCGGTGCAACGCATATCATCCATCTGCTCTACCCTAAGCCGAAAGGGATGTTGCCATCAGTTCGCAGCTTGATCGACTACCTGAGTCTCCATTTACCCCAAAGCATCCAGGAACGAAGCATCACCATTGAGAGAGTCGCCTGATGAAGGTGCAGCCCTCCGCGAATTCATGTTTTGAGCTCGGGGAATGTAACGCCTAGATGGCCGTGGTTTCCTTTGAAAGCGACTATTGCCAGGCTGATTGTTGGCTGCGCAGCACCTGGCCTACCATTTCTCTCAACCACTTGTTCTGAGGGTCTCGGTGAAATCGATCATGCCAGTACAGATCAATCTCGAACGAGGGTATTTGCAGGGGCAGAGGATGTATGGCGAGAGGATAAAAGCGCGCCAGTGTTTTACCCAGGGCAATGGGCAACGTCCATATCATGTCGGTATCCAGCAGCAAGTGCGGACCAGACAAGAACTGAGGGGTGCGCATTTTAATGCAGTCTCTGCCACCCGCATCGATCAGCGCACGCTCCAGTGCCTGGTGACCACTACCACCGGACTCCACCAACAAATGCTCACTGGTGGCAAAGGCTTCAAGGCTTAAGCCGCAATGTGCCAAGGGGTGGTCTTTGCGCATGGCGCAGACATAATGCTGAGAAAAAACCGGTGTACGGTGTATGTCAGTCTGAAGGGTCGGCATAAAGCCGAGTGCCAAGTCGATCCGGCCAGTGGACAGGCCATTGAGCGTCTCATCCATCCCCCCCCCGACGGTGTGTATCCGCGCTTGAGGTGCAACCCTGGACAATTCACTCAAGATGGGGGGCAAGCAAACGACTTCACCGATGTCGCGCATTCTGAAGATAAATGATTTTTCGCAAGTTTTCGGATCAAACGCCGGCATTTGGCACCCGGCCTCCCTGACCATCGCAAGGGAGGCCAGCAGTCGCGGCGCGATATGGACACAAAACGGTGTCGGTTCCATTCGGCGACCTACCAGCGTAAACAACCTGTCACCATAGTCGTTTCGTAACCGCTTGAGCGACCCGCTGACGGCTGCCTGCGTAACACCCAGATTCTGCGCCGCGATTGAAGCGGAGTGGTCTCGCCACAACGCCTCAAAGGTATAGAGCAGATTTAGATCTTTCATCATAACGCCCTGACTGATATTCAGAAACCAAAACACCGCACTTGCCAGCAAAGCGTCGTGGGCTTCGACCGGCAAGTGCAGTAAAGCTGGAGTTCTTGAGTGTTATGCGGACGCGCGGATAACTTCACTGGCATATGCGTTACTGTACAGCGGTGAAATATCAATGTGAATTCGATAATCATTAATCAAACGGGAAGCATTGAAGTGAACGACGACACAACAAGGAACATTGATAATCGTGCCGTCATGCTTGGTGTAATACGTATCAAAACGCATTATTGTCGTGTCGCCTTCGCTCCACACGCCTTGAAGAATATGTTCCAGTGAGGCTATTTGGGTAAAAAATGACTCAATCGCTACCCGGACACCCTCTTTCCCCACTACTTCTGGGGAATTGCCAAACCGAAACACGACGTCATCGGTCAGATAACTCAAAAAACCTTCGACCGACATCCGATCGACACTTTCAAACATACCTGTCAATTCATGATTCATGGCACGCCTCATTTCTTGTTTTTGTTTTCAGCTTCTGGTTATTGCACCGAAATCTATGCTGATTGGCTGACTTTATTACGAATGGTTTGCAGCGTGCTTCTTACCGCATCCAGATAGGAGTTTTGCATGCCGGTTGCAAACTCAAGTTCTTTGTCGCTACCGGCAGACACACCTGGCAGGGAAAAAACGAAGGAGAAGCGCAGGTACAGTTCACCGTTCTCTTCTTCGATCACGTTTTTAATGATCCCTCGAGCATTACCGGAGAGGCGCACGAATTCAACCTGTTGCTCTATCGAAAGAATCACCAGTTCCTGCAAGCGTTCGCCGTGCAAAACCACTTCACGAATAAAGCGATCTCCCTGGTCCTCGACAATGTTGCATTCGGTGATTGCTGAAACGTAAGGCACGGCGTTGCGCGCTTTACTCACCAAACCTTCCCACACCTGGCTTCGGTTCAGGTTCACACCGTTTGCTTCTGATTGCGCATTAACCTGAATGCGGCGACTAATATTAATCATGGAAAACTCCGTTGGATTCTGTATTCAAAACAACTGCCCCACACTAACTCTAGGGTGCAGCACATCATTTACCGACGAGCGGTAAATATCTTTGTTGGCACGCTCTCACTTTATGTATCAGTTACTCTATTTATATGTATTACGACGCGCAATACCGTAAAAACACCAAAGACTGTTGCATATATCCACCAATCAACGCCGTGTCAGGTCCAGCGCCACATCGACGATCATGTCCTCTTGCTCACCCACCTTTTTTCGCCATCCCAATTCGACCAGATGTCTACGGTACGCAACCCGTAGCGCTGGGTAGCCGCTTCGGCGTGGCGCAGAAAGCTGGAGTAAACGCCTGCATAACCCAGCGCCAGCGTCTCGCGATCAACACCCACTGGACGGTCCTGAAGGGGGGGCGATGTCATCGGTGTTAAGCACAGTGCGTCGCTATGCGTACACTGCGAGCGACAGCCGAATAAGAATCCTTGAGGTCGTGGATGGTGCCGGAAAAGGGCTTCGGCAGCAGTTGCTTCAAGACAGAACTCTGCTCATGAGTGCGACTGTTAGAATGCCCATATGAATCCGAACGTATCCTCAAAGATGCCCAACTCCATTTTGACCTCTGCCTGATGCGTCTCCTGGTCAGGAGTTTGAGCAGGCGAGTGTTGGGCGCCAGCTTTCGATTCTTTTGTTCGACGGTAGATCAGCCGCACCAGTAACCTTCGCGATACCACACTGGCCACTATTTCGACCTGCTCACTTTTCTGCACAAGGCCCGCTGTACAACTTGTGCCTCGCGGTACTCAGCACAGGGTGAAGTGTCGGAGCACTACCCTCAATTGCTCCGCAAGATGTTCTAGCTCACGTGAAGCATGGAGCAACTGGTCGCTACGCTGCTTGCCCTGCTCCGCCGCCTCCCGAACACGCCCCATGCTTTTACTGACCTCCCCGGACATTCGACTCTGTTCTTCAGTGGCAGCCGCGACTTGCAGGTTCATGGCGTGGATGGTCGACACGTCCTCGCTGACCTGAGCCAATGCCGAGTTTGCCTTGGCAGAGTGCTCCCGAGCTCGCTCCGAGTCCTCCCGAGCACGTGCAACCCGGCGCAGCCCCTCTTTGCTCTCACGCTGAAGGGACTCGATCATCTCGGCGATCTCGCCCGCCGATGCTTGAGTCCGGTTAGCCAGATTTCGGACTTCATCGGCGACCACCGAAAACCCACGCCCCATCGCCCCTGCTCTCGCCGCTTCGATAGCGGCGTTCAACGCCAGCAGGTTGGTTTGATCCGCGAGCCCCCGGATAACCTCCAGCACCCGTCCAATGCGCTCGCTTTGTGCGTCTAACTCACCCATTCCACGGCTCACTTCCTGGATCTGCTCGTTCAACAAATCCACCTGGCGCATAACAGCCATGGCACTTTCACTACCACCCTTGGCCTCGTGGCGAGCCGAGCTGGCCGCACTGGTAGCCTGATCTGTGCGGCTGGCGACCTCACTTAGCGATTCGCTCATCTGCAGCATCGAGGTAACTACGTGATCGGTTTCCCGGGATTGGTTCTCAGCACCTTGCGCCAGGTCCTCGGTTACACGGCCCAGTGAACTGGCAGCGCCTTCGAGCTGCGTACTCCCTTGCTCAATTCGGCTGACGATATTGTGGAGACTCTCTTTCATCCTGCGCATGCCCTCAAGCACCAACCCCAGTTCATCCCGGCGAACAACCTGAACTGCATGGTTCAGTTGGCCTTCAGCGACCTGGCCTACCACCGTAGCGGTGTATCGCAGGGGCTTAATGATCTGATTTCGGATCAAAAGCGCGGCACCAGTACCGAGGGCAAGGGTCATCGCCGCCATGATGATTAGCCAAATGTAGGTATACCGATTGAGTCGCTGCTGCCCCTCGGTAACCAACTGCCGCGCCGTAACGGACATCTCCATCATCTCGCGGGCAATACGTTCCATTTCCTGCTCGGCCTCCCGACTGACAACCGTACTCGCCCTATACTCCTCGAACGCCGAGTGATACTTCTCCAGGGACTGCAGAGCATTACCGAGAGTCTGCCTCTGTTGATCCGCAGCGCCAGCGGCCAACGCCTGTGCCGAGGAACGGAGGTCGGTCAGCAACAGGACCCATTGGTCATAGCGCGCCTTGTCCTGATCACGCGTATACGCCAGCTCCGCTGCACGCAACACCATGAGTTTGTGCATCAGCGATGCTGCTCCACTGAGCAGGGTCACCGACACCTTGCCCTCTTCGCCATCTTCGATGGCCGAGTCAATCAGGTCCTGCTCGACGCCTTCGAAACCAATTCGGGCCGAGTTCGCTTCAAGCACCATGGTGGCTTGCGTCCTGAAGACGCCCTCATGCGCCTCTGCCAATCGCTCAAACTGGTCCAGAAATCGTTTACTGGACTGAATCAAAGGTTGCAGCGACTGCCCCACCCCGCCGAGCTGCGACGGAATTGCTTCGACAAGCCTTACTACCTCATCCCGCGCTTCTGTGGAGCCATCTAGCAGATAGCTCTTTTCTGCGTTACGCACACTGAGGATGCCCGAATGAACCGTTGCAATTACTTCAAGCCTGCCCTCTCCTTCGAACACCGACTGCAAGCTGAAAATGGCTACGATGGCCAAGAAAGCAGTTAACCCCCCGAGTAGGCTGAACCCAACCGCCAATAGCCCACCGATGGACAAACGCGATAGCGTTCGAGACATGAATTTCATCTTGTTCTTATCCCGGTCGATGAATGAGCCTTGCGCTCCGACCACCTGAAGTACTAACTCCTGAGCCGATTTGGCCGATGCACGCTCGACAGACAAAAAGGCCGTGACATGTCGCGGCCTTTTAGACTCGATTCAGATCGCTAGATAGCCCCCATCGACGGCAATTGATGCTCCATTTACGAAGGAGGCCGCGTCGGATAGCAGCCAACGAGCCGCCTCACCGATCTCATTAGGCTCACCAAATCTTCCAATGGGGTGCCGGTCTTTCAGCTTCTCCAGGAATGTGGCAAAGCGCGGATCGCCGACCAACTCCTGGACGAGCGGAGTATTTACGATGCCCGGCAACACACAGTTGACGCGCACGCCCTTGGCGCCGTAATCGGCAGCCGCTGCGCGCGTGAGGCCAATGACGCCATGTTTGGCCGAGACGTACTCACTGGCATTCGGTATGGCCACCTGCCCGAGCGACGACGCAGTATTCACGATGGCACCACCACCGGTGCTCATCATGGCAATCACTTGGTACTTGATGCACCAAAAAACCGAAGTCAGGTCAATGAGCAGTGCTCGTTGCCATTCCTCTGTCGACAATTCGTGCAGCAACTTGCCAGCCTGACCGATACCCGCATTGTTGAACGCTCCATCGAGACGACCGTACGTCGTCACTGCAGCCTGCACCAGGGCTTGAACGTCCTCTTCGACTGCCAAATTCGCTGCTTCGAACGAGGCGACACCTCCGAGCGAACGAATGGCATCGACTGTAGCCCGGGCGCCGTCTGCTGCGATGTCGCTTACGATCACCTTCGCACCGGCTTGCGCAAAGAGCAGGGCCGATTCGCGGCCGATGCCACTTGCGGCGCCGGTTACTATGATCGTTTTGCCTTCAAGGTTTTGTGTCACGGTCGCGGGCGCTGTTTTTTCTTCCTGTCTCATGCTTTGACCTCATTCAGTTTGTTTTACTTCGGTTAATCGTTGATCGAGCCAGTTCGATGCAAACCCAAACTCCCCGAGGTATCTTTGCGGCGTTGTCGGCTCTATGGAAAAGCCTTTGTTTCAGTCAAGCGATAAGGGGGCATACCTAACGCCCTCCCTGTCTGGCGATGACCTCCTCGATGCTATCGGCGGCGCCAAAATGTCCGCGAGCAAGGCTGAGCAATCGGCCGAGGAGATGATCAAAAGACTCGTCGGCATCCGCGCCAAATCTTGGATCTGCGTTGTCCTGGAACGCATGCTTGATCTCCGTCCAATCAGCTGGTTTCAGATGCGCCCTCGCGGCAGGCAACAACGATTGCTCCTCGACCGACATATGCCGGAGCTGCCTGACGGTGAATTCGTCGACAGCGGCCAAAAACTCTTTCAGCCCGGATACCGGGTTCTGCGCCAGGACATCGAGCGCTTCCCGTAGCTCCTGCAAGCGGGCACCTCCCGTGTCATGATCGTGCTGCAGGCTGTCCAAAAGAGCGCTGTACTCCGGGGCTCGCTCGCGCAGCTTGCGATACAAGTAGATCTCTTCCTTGGGATGATGCAGACGCTCCGGGAAGGCATCGACATAGAACAACATTGCGCGCAGCAAGCGAATATCGGCAGGCTGTCCGATCATGCCTGCCTGCTGAAGCACTTCCTTTAGCGCTTGGAGGACGGCCGCCAGTGAGCGATGCTCGTCGCGCACGGCTGTCACGGCGATCTCTTCATCCGTGAGGGGACCTCGAGCCTGCCCGCTGACGACCAGAACCGGCAGGGTCGACACCTCGAGCAGCCGCGATGTGACCGATCGGTGCAGCAGTCGTGCAACCTTGCCGCGACTTCGTGAGGCGATGAAGATGAGGTCGCAGCCGTACTCAACCGCGGCCTGATGAATCGCCTCATGCGGCCGGGCACTTGGTGCAGAAGCCGAATTGCAGACCACTCCGGCTAATCGTGCTGCCACCTCTGCTTTTGCCAAAAGCTTCAGTGACTGCGCGTTCGCCAGGTTCTGGTAGTCCGCAGGCCAAGCCGCGTGTGCCAACGCGCCATCGCTGCTTTCGGCATAGTCTGGTGAGGCATGAAAGAAGATGATGCGCGCACCTACGCGGCTCGCGGCTTCGATTGCACAACTAACCAGGCCCTCGGATAACACCGAGGCGTCAATGGGTACAAGCAGGTGTTTGTACATCGGCATTGCTCCAATGATCGTCACGCCATCAGGCCTGGGCAGTTTGGGGAGGAAAGGCTTCGTCCTCGACAGACGAAATCCGGTTGGGCTTCAAGAGGAAATGTGCCAATGCCGGCAGCAGGATCAGCGCGCCCAGCATGTTCCAGACGAACATGAAGCCCAGCAGCAGCCCCATATCTGCCTGGAAGCGAATCGGCGAAAGTACCCAGGTAAAGACTGCTGCAGCCAAAGTCAGACCAGTCAGGACCACCACCCGGCCCGTGAAGCGCAATGCCAGTGCATAGGCTTCAGGCAGACTCGCTCCGCTGCGCATAGCGGCGAGAGTCACGCTGAGGACGTACAGCGAATAGTCGACACCGATGCCCACACCTAGGGCGACTACGGGCAGCGTGGCGACCTTCAACCCGATCCCCAACCAAGCCATAAGCGCTTCCAACAGGACTGTGGTCAGCATCAGCGGCAGCATGGCGGCCAGTGTTGCGCGCCATGAGCGGAAGGTGATCATCGCAAGCGCCATGACGCTCAGGTACACGAGTACGGTCATGATCCAGTTGGAACGCTTCACAACGATGTTCGTGGCCGCCTCAATCCCTGCATTACCGCCCGCGAGCAGGATTCGGGTCTCTGCACCAGCCCCTACCTCCATAGCGAACGCCTGCGTGGTTTTCACCACCCGGTCCAGCGTCTCCGCGCGGTGGTCGCCGAGATAGACGTAGACAGCGAGCAGGTCGCATGCCTGGTTGAACAACTCGCGAGGAGCTCTTGTGGTGATCGAGTTCAGCGTTGCCTGGTTCGGCAGATCGTACCAACGAGGATTACCCTCGCTGATGCCGACGGCAGCAAGCTTGGACAAGCTTGCGAACGAACTGGTGGACTCAACGCCAGGCAACTGCTGCAGCCGCCATTCCAGCTCGTCGACAGCGACGATGGTTTCGTGCCGAGTGCACAGGGACTTCGGCGTCTTCACCATCACCACCAGGAGATCGCTGCTCGACGGAAAGTTGCCGACCATGAAGGCATTGTCTTGGTTGTAGCGTGAGTCTTTCCTGAGTTCGGGCGCACCTGGATCAAGGTCGCCAACGGTCAAGTGCATGCTGCCCGCAATGCCGACAACCGCTAACACTACTGCCACTGCAACCGTTACACGCGCCTGCTTTGGCTGCGTGAAACGCACGAGTGCCCGCCACAACCCCTGGGTAAAGCGACTCTCATCCCGGTTATGCACCGAGACCCCGGTGTACGAAAGCAGGATGGGTAGGAGCACAAGATTCGTCAGAATCAATGCGGCCATGCCAATCCCAGCTGTGAGCGCCAAGTCGCGGATGATTTGAATGTCAATCACGGTGAGCACCGCGAAACCCAGTGCATCAGCCAGCAAGGCCGTCAGACCGGCGGCGAACAGCCGTCTGAAGGTGTATCGGGCGGCGACGACTTTGTGCGTACCGTTTGCCACATCGTTAGCGATGCCATTCATCTTCTGGGCGCCATGGCTGGCACCGATTGCGAACACCAGGAACGGCACCAGTACGGTGTATGGATCAAGCACGTAGCCCAGTATCCGGAGAGCGCCGAGAGTCCATAGCACCGCGATCAGTGAGCAGGTAATGACAACGATTGTACTGCGCACGCAGCGGCTGTACGCATACAGCGCTGACATGCACATCAGCAAGGCGAGCGCGAAGTAACCAGCCATGGCACCGACCCCATCGATAAGATCGCCTGCCACCTTCGCAAAGCCGGTGATGTGGATGCTGATGAGCCCCTTGGCATACTTAGCGCGCAACTCTTCCAATCGATGGGAAAGAGCCTGGTAGTCCAGGGGCTTTCCGTCCGGAGTAGTTGTCAGTAGCGGTAGGAGAATGACGCTGGACTGAAGGTCGGGAGAGACCAGTCGGCCGATTTCGCCGGACCGCTCGACATTCATGCGCAGCGCGGCGAGGCTTTGCGCCGAACCGTCGAAGTTGTCTGGGATCACGGGCCCACCGTCCAGACCGTCTTCTGTGACACCAAGCCAGCGTGTATTAGCCGTCCACAGCGACTTCATAAAAGGCCGCTCGACGCCCGGAACGAGGAATAGCTCGTCATTGAGCTGGCGCAGAGTTTCCTGGTAGTGCGCGTCGTAAATCGTTCCTGAGTTGTTGTGTACGGCAATACGCAAGGTATTGCCGACCCCCACCAGTTCTTCGCGGTGTTCGAGGTAGTTGCGAACGAATTCATGACCCGTTGGGATCATTCGTTCAAAGCTGGCGTTTAGCTCCAATTTGCGGGCACTTGTCCCAAGAAATATCGTCACCAGCGCGCACAGGACAACAAGCCAGATGCGGTTGTTGAACAGTGCGCGCTCCACTATGGAACCTGAGTGGACATCAAAGTCCGCCAGGTTTGATACCACCGGCCAGTCACCAGTCTGTTTGATCATGGCTGTCATTTCTTCGTACCTGAACTGCTCACTGTGCCCATAGATGTTGAATCGACCACGGCGACGCCTCGCAGCCCCGCGACCACGACGTTAGGGCCACAGGCGGGCGTTACGCCGAAAACCGGCCCCACGGGTGAACTGCCAATCGCTCTGGCTGCCCTGCCCGTCCCACGCACTTCGATGGCTTGTCCGTCGGCATCGAACAACATCGTGCTGTTAGCGGGACGTGGCAAGGCACTGAGCAAGGCCGCCTCGGTTCCGAGCGGTAGTGGTTGGAAATCTGGTGATTGCGATGAGAGCAGGAACGCATGACCGCGCAATCCATAGACGATCAAATCCGCACTCTGCTCATGTGCGCTATCCGTGATGCCGAAGTAGCTGCCCTCGTAAGGACTGGGAACGACCTGAAAGCTGCGTGCGCCATCATCGGACCGCACTATCAAGCCCTGTTCGCCGACCGCATACACAAGATTCTCGTGAGCCCAAAGGCCGTAAAGGTGGAGCCCCATGGGATTGGGAATCCGGTCGCCGATCCACTGCCAGGTCGCTCCGGCATCATCGGTGATCAGTGCCAACCCGTATGCACCAACCACTATTCCGCGCTCAGGAGTCCAGAAGTGCACCGCAAACAAGGGCTTGACCGCGCCGTCGGCGACCAGCCGCTCGGCATCGCTCAGCGCTCGTTGGGCAGCCTCGTTCGAGCTGTCCGCAGCGGTTGCCTTCTGGGCCGCAACCAAGGCCAGCTGCGCAATGACCCGGCCGTCTAATTGCTTCTGCCACGTAGTGCCTGCGTCCTGCGTGGCGAGAATGACGCCATCGTGTCCCACGGCCCAGCCGCGGGTGGGATCGACGAATGTCAGGGCGGTCAGCGTGACACTGACCGGCACCCTCGCCTGTTGCCACGTGTTCCCGCAATCATCCGAGTAAATAATCAGCCCACGCTCACCCGCAACAACTTGGCGTTTGCCGGCCGACGCGGCTGCCATCATGGCAGCCTTTGTGGTTCGGTGCGTGGGCGTAGCCATTGTTGTCAGACGGTGGTCGCCAAGATCAACAGCAGGTCCGTGCTCTTCCTCCGGGCGGAGCCCCCCATCGCTGGGGGCCTCCGCGCCATGCACACCTATGCTGACAGCGCACCACGCGATCAGGACGATGGGAAAACGGAGCGAGATCCTCCGACGGCTGCGAGTCGTCATCTCACACCTTCCGCAGCCAGCGACTCGGGAGTGAAATAGGTGGCCGGCAGCGTATCGAGCTGACGGTAGTACGGGCCATTGGAGTAGTCTGCCGGCGCACCGACTACCCAGGTGCCAGTCTGAATGTTGTAGGTGACCCAAGGCTGGCTCGTGAGGACATATGGGCCCTCCCATACGATGTGGGGTAAGCCCATGCCTACTCGCCAGATCTTGCCTTCGGCGTCCCAGCCCTCGTGCATTACGGCGCCCCAAGTGTCCTCATCCAAGTAGTAGCGCCGCTTCGGAACTACATGTCGCTTACCCGATGCCAGCGTCCCTTCGACCACCCAGACGCGGTGCAGCTCCCAGCGGAACGAGTCAGGGTTAATGTGGTGCGTGGAATACTGCTTGTCGGCCGGAAGGTTCTGCCAGCCGTTGGTGTTGTAGGGGACATACATTTCCTTCTTGCCGACCAACTTCCAGTCGTACCGGTCCAACTCGCCCCAGAACATGAAGGCCTCGTCGTAATACTCCTGCCCGGAGTTGACGTCGTTGGGCGTGTCATAGCCCACTGTCGGCGCCTTGCGAACACGCCGCTGTCCAGGAAAGTACTGCCATGCCGATCGCCCGCGATCCAGGGTTTCGTTAACCAGCAGCGCCTCGCCGGACTTGAACGCGGGCTCCGTCTGCATGTTCCGCAGTTGCATGAAGGGCCCCTTAAAGTCGGCATGCCACGGCGTTTTCGGGTCGTAGTACGGCCACTGCACTTTGTTGTAGCCCCTGGACGGAATCACCAACTTCCCGTCTGCAGTACCCGTGTAGTTGAGGTATGTCGTCGTGGTGGTCGACCCCGCATAGGACAAGCGGTGGTTCCACATTGCTTCCGCACCGGTCTTCGGAATCGGAAACGGAATGCCTCCGTAGGCGCCTTCGATCGAATTGCCACCGTTGGTAGTCTTCGCGCTGGTCGCATTGCGGAACGTGTTGTCATTCACCCATTGCGGCAAAGTCGCCGTGCGGTGGGTGGGATACACGTTTAAGCGAAAAGAGTCAGGGTACTTCCCGAGTAGGGCCTTCACACCTTCGGGCAGCTTCGCCGCATTGCTGTCGATGTCTTTGGAGGTGATAGTCAGGATTGGCTTTTCGCGGGCAAAGGGATCAGGTCGAGGATCACCTGACTTGTACCCCGCCGGCGGAGTGACACCGGCATCGCTCCACGCGGGGATGCTGCCGTCAGCATTACCGGCGCGCTCTGCACCCACAGGCGTCAGGGTGCTCTTGAGCTGCTGAGCCTCTTCGTTGGTTACTGCGCCCTGTGCAATGCCGGCACAAGCCATTGCCGCGACGACGCCAAGCAATTTGAATGAATGCAATTTCATGTTGATCTCCAGGACTTAGAACGACATCTGCACAGTGGCGGAGATGTTGCTGCGATCTTTGTAGTACTGATCAAACGACAGCCGGTCGTTACTCGACTCAAGCACGGCGCCGGTATTGCCGAAGTAGGACGTGTAGGTAAGGCCGAGGATGATGTCCTTCTTGTAATCACCCTTGATGCCGATGCTGTAATCACCGCCCTTGTCGACGCCCCCGTTGAAGAGAGTCACCGCGGACGACCTACCCTTTGGGTTGTATCCAAGGCCAATGGGGATGGACACATCCAACCCGTCCAACACCTGGTAGTAGGTGGGAGAGAAGAGCATGCGGAATCCAAGGGCATCTCGCGTTGCATTGGGATCAACTGCCTGCGGGTTGTCAGTGACCGACAGCAGGCGGTTCCACCCCATCTCAGCCAGAAAAGTTCCGCCTTGCCAAAGTGCAGTCGGAGAGAGGAGCAGCGTTGACGATACGTTCACGTGCGCTGTACGGCCCACGGGGTAGGCTGGGTGGGAATCATTGTCGGCCTCAGGATCGAAGACAAAGACCCCAGGATTGACCAGCGGCGCGTTGTCGCGCATCGAGACTTCGATGCCCATGTTCGCGTCGCCGAGCGAGGTGTTAAGACTGGCGCCATAAGCGCGAATGCCCTCATGGTATACGGTCTGGAAAACACCAACTTCCTGCCCCGGCGCCCCCTGGTTGCTGAAGAACCCTGTCCCCGCGGCGGGACGGATATAAATGTTTCCGTCCTTCTGGTGGTAGCGGATGGCATAGAGGCCGATATCAGCATCTATGTCCTCTGGCCGGATACGAACCTGAAAGCCGAACTGGCCAGCGTCACTTGGCTTGATTTTGCCTGCGTTCGCAAAGTGCGCCCCGGTTGGCCACAGGAGACTCTCCGCCCCATCACCGAAAATATCCGAGAAGGAGCTGAACGCGCCGGAAGCTGGAATGCGGTTTTCTTCCCATTCGAACTGGTAGTACCCGCTAACCGTGAGACCAGGCCGAACTTGCAGTTGCGCCGAGAACTGATTGACCGGTCGTACCACTTCCTTGAATTGAGAACCGGGCACGTTGAACAGTTTCACGTAGTCGATAGGCACCATACCGCCAGCAATACCGTTGGAGCCAAAGAACAGCGTTTCTCCCCAGATCTGGGCATGCCGTCCGAGACGGAATGTCCCGCTCATGTCGCCAAAATCGGCCCCACCAAATACGAAGGCATCGAGTAATTCAGCCTCGCGGCCCATAAGGTCACGCGTATCGTGCGTAAACTCGCCTGCCGGAACGGATGTACTATTGATCGTAAGGGGGGAATTGTTGTCGTTGGAACGGTTGTAGACTTCGTCGTACCACGCGGCACCACTTACACGGCCACCAAATCGTTCCTTGTAGATGACATCCGCCTCGGAGAACAAATCCACGCGGCTCGACACCAGGCCTTTTTCACGGAAATTGCGATCACCATCATCAAGGTTGGCCTGGGCTGGCCCGATGAGCTTTGAGTCGGCATCCTTCAACCGCCAGGCAGCGCTGTATTTCAGGCTGGAGTCCCACCTCATTTTCCAGTCAGGGTTGTCCGTTGGGATTTCAAATGCGGATGCGCCATTCGAGGCCACCGCCGCGACGCAGGCAATGGCAAGATGTATTGCGTGCGCCACGTGAGTTGGACGCGCATGGCTAAAACTCGCTCGCGGAGTAATTCGCGTGCTGGTCATTGTTCGGTCTCCAGGTATCTATTGTTGTTAGCAAGGAAACTTCTGTGATTTTTGCAGGGAACAAGGCCAAAACCTTGCACCCTCTTTCTGCGACTTCTTATCGGTGTGTGTATCCCCGGGGCCCGCCCGCCTCGATAGACTGCAGTGTCAATTGCGATACACGCGCGACTTGCGCTCCAGCATTCTTGGGTTAGAAGGCGCTTGGCTTGCGTACGCCGTCTGAGCCGGCGAGAGCTCCGGTACCCAAGGAGGATCCGACTATCGGCTCGTGCGAGGCCAGCAGTGATTCAGACGTAGAACACACGCCGACTACGACCACTCCGCAGTGAAGCCAGGTCGTACAGAGGATGTCAGCATGGCCTCGCTGCCCTTCTATAAACTCAGTCGACAATGTCCCGACCGAATCGCGTCACCACGCAGTAGTACCGCCATCTATTGCGAAATCAGCGCCGGTCACCCATTTCGCCTCATCACTGGCTAAGTAAAGTGCGCAATACGCAATGTCTTCAGGAGTACCCACCAAGCCGTTAAGCATCAGCTTTCGCTTCATTGGGCCAAACCACTCGGGATCGTCTATAAAAGCAGCGGTGGCACCGGAGCGAACCAAGCCAGGGGAGATGCTGTTGGCACGAATGCCATGCTGACCGCCTTCCATTGCAAGCTGCCGGGTCATAGCGATCACTCCTCCCTTTCCAGCCGCGTGTGCTAATGCGGGCAATACTTCATAAGCGATCTTCCCGGAAGTTGAACCGCAGTTAATGATCGATCCACCACGCTTTCTCAGATGAGGCCATGCCGCCTTGCAGGCGTTAAACACAATGTCCAACTCACCTTTCATGGTGGCTGTCCACATTTCATGGGTCATTTCTTCGATCGGCGCAAAGTGCACGGCTGCGGCATTGTTGTAGAGCACATCGATACGCCCAAAGTTAGAGATCGCAAAATCAATGAGTGCTTGGGCCTGGGCCGGATCGGACGGGTCACAAGGATGCAATGCAACAGCTTCACCTCCTTGATCCAAAATTGTTGCAATAGTCTCTTTGCAACCGTCTACATTGACGTCACATCCGACGACCTTTGCCCCCTCTGCGGCAAAAAGCAATGCTGCGGCACGCCCCATGCCACTACCTATTCCAGTAATTACAGTTACTTTTTCTTTTAATCGGCTAGCCATGGCAAACTCCAGAACTTGCAAGAAAAATTGAATAAACTCGTATTGCTAAAGCTGAACCGCGCGATCACGCAGGCAGCATGCAATGCAACTCGGCACAATCACTTTGATTCGGAACAGAGTGATTTATCCGGAGCAAACCAATTTCAAACACACTTCATGCAGCAGAGAAAACAGGCGAAGCATCGACATAGATACGCCACTCACTAATGAGTTCGTGCCTAAGCTTGATGATGGTAGCGCACGGAACCGAAACTTCTTTCTGGTCCAGGCGCGTATAGGTCACGAGGCTTTCAAATACCACATAATCATCGCTTTCAATCACATGGTGTATGTGGTGTTTTAAACCATTTATTGTCTGCCAAAATGCACCTACGATAGTGCGCACCTCTTCCTTTCCAGAAGCCGCCGGATTATTGGCAATAGAAAGTTTAATATCCTCAGTCAAAAAGGATAAAAAATCCTCCATACGCTTTCTGTCGATATTATCGAAAAGCTTCTCATAGCAGAGACCACGCATGTCAGCACCACCAATTTTTAATTATAAATTTGACACAGACTTACAGCCAGCTATTACCACCGAAAGCACAAGGCAGCACAAAGACTCCAGCCAGCCATCCACAGCAACTGACAGTCGAATCATTGAAAATGACCACCCCAAAATTTCGGCGATAGAAACTGGTTAATCGAATAAGGATTCGACTACAGTTTTCCGCTATTTACAGCCTGTCGGATTGCGGAAAGAGTGGAATCCACGGCTGCAGCATAATCCTGCTCCATCATCATCCCGAACTCTTGCTCCTGCGGTGACCCAGAGTCGGCATCAACCAATTGCAAGGCGAAACTAAAACGAAGCCTCATGTCGCCATCTTTCCCTTCGAGAATTTCATTTGTAATCAGACCATCAACTGGACCAGAGAGGCGCAAAAACACAACCTTCTTTCCTGGATAAAAGGTGATCCGCTCCCGGGCAGCCTGGCCCCGTATTTCGATATCTCGAATCAGACCATTTTCAGTGAGTTCAACAACCTCACACTTTGACATTGCCGCAACAAAAGGCAAGGCGTTCCCCGCTTTCAATTCCAGCCCTTTCCATACTTGCGAGCGACTCAGGACTGGTTCTCCCGGCTTACGACTGCCATTTACCGAAACTTCTTTTGCAACATATAACATTGCTTTCTCCTTGAGTGTGGCTGGCATTTGAAATGCCTATGAACAGGCAAACACGATCACCACCCCGCCCCAAACTCACGCTTTAGTTTCCAGAACAACTTACGCTCAGTACATCTCCAACGGAAGTCATTTCTCGTAATTTGGATTATCCGTTCTACTTATATCCTCCACGCAACCGCCTTCAAACCCAGAGGCTTCCTTCAAAGACCGACCGCCACCTGAGGGCTGTTTCCCATGATCCAAGCCGCCAATTGAGTGTACAAAAGAGCTCGCCACTACTTCTGACCTTCCCTAGAGCTCTCTATAACGACGGCACAAAGGCCCATGAAAAATCACTTAGGCAAATTTGCTCATCATGTCAGCTACGGGAGCATTCGAAAATTCTCGTTGAATCAGTGAGCGCAACCAAATCAGTCGAGGGTGATGGTGGAATTTTCTGTGCCAGTATTGCTTCAGATCATATTCGGGAATTTCAATCGGGAGCGACACAGTCTTTAATCCATACTGACCTGCAAACATATTTGCCACAACCATCGGAGCGATTGCGACAAGATCTGATTCAGAAATGATTCCTGGAACACTCATGTAATGGGATGTAGTAAGAACGATATTTCGCTCTTGTTGGCGACTAGCTAGTACCTGATCGAACATCTCGCTGGTTCGGCTACTATCCTTGACCTGAACATGTTCAGCTTTTAAGAACTCATCCAAAGTCATGCGTGCCCCTGCAATTGGATGCCCCTTCCTTACCAAGCAAACAAGAGTGTGTGAAAAAAGCCTCTGCTGAAAGATGTCCGCAGATACAAGATCTGGATAGAAACCGATTGCTAGGTCCACCTTCCCGCTCTGTAATCCTTGGGCCACATCCTGCGGCGAGAGTGAGAGAGAGCGAATCCGGGCAGAAGGGGCCTGTTGCTTCATTACCGGAAACAGGTGCGGCAAAAACACGTGCTCAGCGATGGCAGTCAAACAAAGAACAATATCGCTGGTCGCTTGTCGGGGATCGAAGCATTGCCGCGTCAAAATATCCTGGTCAATCGACTCAATGACCTCTTTGACTTTTTCTATGATGCTCTCGGTTCTAGGTGTCGGCTCCATGCCCATGGGAGTCCGAATAAAAAGAGGATCGTTGAATGAATCGCGAAGTCGTGCCAATGCAGCGCTGGCTGCAGGCTGGCTCACCTTCAGCGATCCAGCTGCTGCAGTTATATTGCGGGTATCATAGATCGCCTGCAGTACCCGAAGTAGATTCAAGTCGAGCTTCATGGAGTCGCTCCGGAAATACACACCCACCTCGAATGAACACGTTAGTGCCAATTGCGCTCTAGCCCATCGAACTTAGATGTTTCTAGGGCAGCAACCGTCAGCATTGGATGCTCGTGACGACGGGGACGCTTGGGTATTGTTTTTATTGTTTAAGGTTTGCGGAGAAAGGAGAATGTAAAGGGATACATTTGGCTTCCTCATTCACTTCGGTCATCTACTGAGTCAATCCTGCAGGGCAGTCATCCCCCCTGCATCAACAGCCCCTCCCCTTCGGGCGAGTTCCAGTTACCGGCATACTTCGCGTAGTAGGTGGGCACCAACGCCCTCGGCACACCTGCATCATCAGCACGAGAGCGAGTCATTGGAGCCTGACCATACGGTTGGACGAGGCATGGTTGCCGACACGAACAGCGGTAATTAGTGGGTTCAAGCTGCGCTCCTGCAAAGCCGATGTCGTAGATATTCAACCAAGCTAAGCAGCACCATTGATGGGGTGCCGCTAACTTCAGCTTCCAGTGCCCGAGCCCCACGAAGCTCGATGCGCTGAGCTATCCGCTGTTTGAAGGCCTTCCGATACGTGCCGATCTCGATCAGCGAGTGCTGTGGCCCTATGGACTGAAGGATGCCATCAGGCCCCTCCATGATTTCCAGGTGGGACTCTTCGCATGGCAGGCAGGTGAGGATGAAATTTGCTTCGGCCGCTACGGCGGCGGGACTCTGAAGCGCGATGCCACCCTGTTGAACAAAGGCTTCGCGATCTCGACGGCGGTAGTCGACGACGCGAAACCCGGCGGCAAGCAGGTTGGTGGCGATGGGAAGGCCAAGTTGGCCATTTCCCACCATACCGATGGTTGTACCAGGCATTTTTTGCCTCTCTTCTTATAGTTCTTTTACGCGAAGCACGAAGCTTGGCTGGGTCCTAACCTAGGCCCAGCCGAGCCTGGGAGCAAACACCCAAAGCTATACATATGTAAAAACAAGAACTATACGAAGGACAGCGATGAAGGACTTAAACCTGCTCTACACCTTCGAAGCACTAAGGCGGGATTACTCTGTGTCCGCGCAGGTCCAGCAGCGTATGGAGCCAGCGCCCTTCGCGGTGCAGATCGCACCTTTGCTGCTCGAGTCGCTCGAACTGGTGCGCCAGGCTGACAGCCAGATGGCTGCATTCGACTCACACGACTGCCGCAAGACATTCACCCTTCGTATGCGAGATATCGGCGAGGTGGTATGCCTTCCGACGACTCTGAAAGTGTTGTTCGCCCAGGCCCCCATGGCACGGATCCATACGGTGACGGGCTCGGTCGACGAAACGTTGAACGGTCTCTCCACTGGCCGTATTGACTTGGCGGTGGGTCACCTGCCTACCCTGCAGACGGATATCCATCGAACCCTTGTATTTTCTCAGCACTACGTCTGCGCAATGCGCGCTGGACATCCACTTGCCGAAAAGAAATTGACCCTGGAACGATTCATCGGGCAGCAACAGCTGCTGGTTGAACCTGGAGGCAGTGGCCACCAAACGCTCGAACGCGACTGCTAGATGCCGGTGGGCGCAACAGTATCCGTGCATCCATGCCTCAGTACCTATCGGCACCACACCTGCTGCTTGAGTCAGACATGCTCTGGGGTTGTACCCAGCGCACTTGGCAAGGTCCTGTCTCGCTACTATCCGTTGGTCCTACGCCCACTTCCATTGAAAATCGGGGTGGCTTGTAGCCGCGGAGCGATAGCTTCAGTGATAAGAAAGGACAGAAGAAAAAATCGGAGCCGGACTCGCCGGCCCCATTCCTTTCAGTCAATCAGACTAATAAGGTTGAAAACCTATTACACGCTCAAACACAGATACTTGATTTCCAGATAGTCTTCGATGCCGTACTTGGAGCCTTCACGGCCCAGGCCCGAGGCCTTGATGCCACCGAACGGCGCGACTTCGTTGGAGATCAACCCGGTGTTGACGCCGACCATGCCGTATTCCAGGGCTTCCGCCACGCGGAATACACGGCCTAGGTCGCGAGCATAGAAGTACGAAGCCAGGCCGAACTCGGTGTCGTTGGACATCGCGATTACCTCGGCTTCGTCTTTGAAGCGGAACAGTGGAGCCAGTGGGCCAAAGGTTTCTTCCTTGGCCACGGCAGCGTTGTTCGGTACGTTGACCAGAATGGTCGGCTCGAAGAAGTTGCCTTCGATGGTGTTGCCACCGGCCAGTACCTGGGCGCCTTTGCTCAAGGCGTCGGCGATGTGTTCTTGCACCTTGGCCACGGCTTTTTCGTCGATCAGCGGGCCAGTGGTGGTGCCTTCTTCCAGACCGTTACCGATCTTGAGTTTGGCCACAGCCACTTTCAGCTTCTCGGCGAACGCGTCGTAGACCGAATCCTGAATGTACAGACGGTTGGCGCAGACGCAGGTCTGGCCGTTGTTGCGGTACTTGGAAATGATCGCGCCTTCGACGGCCTTATCCAGGTCCGCGTCGTCGAACACGATGAACGGTGCGTTGCCGCCCAGTTCCAGGGACACTTTCTTGATGTCCTTGGCGCATTCCGACATCAGCTGACGACCAATTTCGGTCGAACCGGTGAAGGACAGCTTGCGCACGATCGGGTTGCTGGTCAGCTCGCTACCGATGTCGCCGGCGCTACCGGAAACAACGCTGAACACACCGGCAGGAATGCCGGCGCGCTGGGCCAGTTCGGCCAGGGCGAACGCCGAGAATGGCGTTTGCGAAGCAGGCTTGAGCACCATGGTGCAACCGGCGGCCAGGGCCGGGCCGGCTTTACGGGTGATCATCGCGGCCGGGAAGTTCCACGGGGTGATGGCAGCGGTCACGCCGATTGGCTGCTTGATCACGATCAGGCGCTTGTCTGGCTGGTGGCCCGGAATCACGTCACCGTAGATGCGCTTGGCTTCTTCGGCGAACCACTCGATGAAGGAAGCGGCGTAAACGATTTCACCCTTGGCTTCGGCCAATGGCTTGCCTTGTTCCAGAGTCATCAGGCGAGCCAGGTCGTCCTGATTCTCGATCATCAATTCGAACCAGCGACGCAGCTTGCCCGCACGTTCTTTGGCGGTCAGTGCACGCCAGGCCGGCAGCGCTTTGTCAGCGGCTTCGATCGCACGGCGGGTTTCGGCAGCGCCCATTTTGGGCACGGTGCCCAGAATTTCGCCCGTTGCCGGGTTGTTGACCTTGATCGTCTGACCATTGTCCGCATCTACCCAAGTGCCATCGATGAAGGCTTGCTGGCGGAACAACTGAGTGTCTTTCAGCTGCATGACGTTTCCTTTTCTGAATGGGGGTTGGCGAGCGTTGGCTTAAACCAAAGCGCTACGTCTTTTAAGCTCATGGTTCAGAATGAAATCGTTCTCGGAATAATCCACCGGGCAATCGATAACGTGCACACCCGGCTCACTGATGCAGCGCTGCAGTAGCGGCAAGAATCCTTCGGCGCTTTCCACCCGGTGGCCCTTGGCGCCATAGCTTTGCGCATACATGACGAAATCCGGGTTGCCGTAGTCCAGACCAAAATCAGTGAACCCCATGTTGGACTGCTTCCAACGGATCATGCCGTAGCCATCATCGCGTAGGATGATGACCGTCAGGTTCATCTTCAAACGTACGGCGGTTTCCAGCTCCTGGCTGTTCATCATGAAGCCGCCGTCACCGCACACAGCTACCACAGGACGATCCGGATAGACCAAATGTGAAGCCATCGCCGAAGGCAGGCCCGCACCCATCGTTGCCAAGGCATTGTCTAACAGAACGGTGTTGGGTTTATGTGCCTTGTAGTTGCGCGCGAACCAGATTTTGTAGATGCCGTTATCCAGAGCCACGATGCCTTCGGAGGGCAAGGCACGACGCACGTCGGCGACAAAGCGCTGCGGGTAGATCGGGAAACGGTTGTCGTCCGCGCCCTCGATCACTTGGGCCTCGTTGGATTCACGGATCGTCATAAGGCGGGTGAAGTCCCAGTGTGAAGTGTCATTCAAGGATTCGCCGATCTGCCAAACAGCATTGGCGATATCGCCGATCACTTCGACCTGTGGGAAGTACACCGGATCGACCTCGGCGGAGCGGAAGTTGATGTGGATGACTTCGGTGCCGCCACGGACCATGAAAAATGGCGGTTTCTCAATCACGTCGTGGCCAATGTTTACGATCAGATCAGCCGCCTCGACAGCACGGTGCACGAAGTCGCCGGAAGACAGTGCGGCATTGCCAAGGAAGCGTGGATGACGCTCATCTACCACGCCTTTGCCCATCTGAGTGGTGACAAAAGGGATGCCGGTCTTGTCGATCAGTTGCTTGAGTACCTTGGCGGTCATCTTGCGATTGGCGCCGGCACCAATCACCAGGATTGGGCTACGGGCGGTCTGCAATTTCTCGACTGCGGCCTCGATGGCCTTGTGCTCGGCCAGCGGGCGACGATGCAGGCTCGGAGGAATTGGTCGGCTTTCGGTCTGCTCCGCGGCGATGTCCTCGGGAAGTTCAAGATGAACCGCTCCGGGCTTTTCTTCCTCAGCAAGGCGGAAGGCTTCACGCACACGCGAGGGAATGTTGTCAGCGGACGCCAACTGGTGGGTGTACTTGGTCAGCGGTTGCATCATCCCAACAACATCAAGAATCTGGAAACGGCCCTGCTTGGACTTTTTGATTGGCTTCTGCCCGGTAATCATGAGCATTGGCATTCCACCCAAGTAGGCATAGGCGCCAGCAGTGACCAGGTTCGTAGCGCCAGGGCCAAGGGTCGATAAGCTGACTCCTGTTTTGCCGGTCAACCGGCCATAGGTTGCCGCCATGAAACCAGCCGATTGCTCATGTCGAGTGAGAACGAGCCGGATGTTGGAGCGCCTGAGTGATTCAAGTAAGTCCAGGTTCTCTTCACCAGGAATCCCGAACACGAACTCTACGCCCTCATTCTCGAGGCACTGCACTACGACGTCTGAAGCCTTGAGCATTTCACTCTCCTCTAAAATCATGTAAACGTGCTTGAGGTGCAACCTTGGACAATTCGCTTACGGTGGCGGGCAACCAAACGACTTCGCCAACGTCGCGCATTCTGATGGTAAATGCCTTTTTACAACTTTTCGGATCAAACACCGGCATTTGGCTTCCAGCCTCCCTGACCATCGCATGGGAGGCCAACAGTCGCGGCGCGATATGGACACAAAACGGTGTCGGTTCCATTCGGCGACCTACCAGCGTAAACAACCTGTCACCATAGTCGTTTCGTAACCGCTTGAGCGACCCGCTGACGGCTGCCTGCGTAACACCCGGATTCTGCGCCGCAATTGAAGCGGAGTGGTCTCGCCACAACGCCTCAAAGATATAGAGCAGATTTAGATCTTTCATCACAGCGCCCTGACTGATATTCAGAAACCAAAACACTGCACTTGCCAGCAAAGCGACGTGGGCTTCGAGCGGCAAGTGCAGTAAAACTGGAATTCTGGAGTGTTATACGGACGCGTGGATAACTCAACGTCGTGTCAGGTCCAGTGCCACATCAACGATCATGTCCTCTTGCCCACCGACCATTTTTCGCCGCCCCAATTCGACCAGGATGTCGATGGTACGCAACCCGTAGCGCTGGGCCGCCGCTTCAGCATGACGCAGGAAGCTGGAGTAAACGCCTGCATAACCCAGCGCCAGCGTCTCGCGATCTACCCGCACCGGACGGTCCTGAAGCGGACGGATGATGTCATCAGCGGCATCCATCAAGGTGTAGAGGTCGGTGCCATGATTCCAGCCCAGTCGTTCGGCGGCGGCGATGAACACCTCCAATGGCGCGTTGCCCGCCCCCGCCCCCATGCCAGCCAGGCTGGCGTCAACGCGGTCACAACCTTCTTCCACCGCGACGATGGAGTTGGCAACCCCCAGGCTCAGGTTGTGATGGGCGTGCATGCCGGTTTCGGTTTCCGGCTTGAGCACCGCCTTGAACGCACGGAAACGCTCGCGGATGTCCTGCATGTTCATCGCCCCACCGGAGTCGGCCATGTACACGCAGGTCGCGCCGTAGCTCTCCATCAACTTGGCTTGGGCGGCCAACTGTTCGGCCGGAATCATATGGCTCATCATCAGGAAACCGACGGTGTCCATGCCCAGCTCGCGGGCGTATTCGATGTGCTGTTTTGACACATCGGCCTCGGTGCAATGAGTGGCGATGCGCACCACCCGGGCACCGGCGTTGTAGGCTGCTTTCAGGTCATGCACGGTACCGATGCCAGGCAACAACAAGGTAGTGATCTTTGCGTGGCTGATCACGTCGGCGGCGGCTTCGATCCATTCCAGGTCGGTGTGCGCCGCGAAGCCGTAGTTGAAGCTCGACCCTTGCAGGCCATCACCGTGCGCCACTTCGATCGAATCGACCTTGGCTTTGTCCAAGGCGCGGGCGATGTCCTGCACGTTTTGGATCGAATACTGGTGACGAATCGCGTGGCTGCCGTCGCGCAGGGTTACGTCGGAGATGTAGATCTTTTTGCCGGGATTGAAAGTCATGTCGGTCTCCTCAGGCGTTGAGCATCGAATGCGCCATGCGCTCGGCGGTGGCCAAGGCAGCGGAAGTCATGATGTCGAGGTTGCCGGCATAGGCTGGCAGGTAGTGGGCGGCGCCTTCGACTTCGAGGAACACTGAGGTCTTGAGCCCGGAGAATTTTCCGAGACCGGGAATGTTCAGCGGTGCATCCTCGGGGATCACGTCGAACTGGACTTTCTGCTTCAAGCGATAGCCCGGCACATAGGCTTGCACGGCGGCCGCCATCTCGACGATCGAGGCCTCGACCAGTGCCTTGTCCGCCGCTTCGGACAATACGAACACGGTGTCGCGCATCATTAGAGGCGGTTCGGCCGGGTTCATCACGATGATCGCCTTGCCCTTGGCCGCGCCGCCAATCACTTCGATGGCCTTGGAGGTGGTTTCGGTGAACTCGTCGATGTTGGCGCGGGTGCCGGGGCCGGCGGATTTACTGGCAATCGAGGCGACGATTTCGGCGTAATGCACCTTGGCCACTCGCGATACCGCCGCGACCATCGGAATGGTCGCCTGACCACCGCAGGTGACCATGTTGACGTTGAGTTGACCGAGATTCTGTTCCAGATTGACCACTGGCACGCAATACGGGCCGATGGCTGCAGGCGTCAGGTCGATCAGACGGATGCCGGGTTTGATCGAGCGCAGGAAGGCGTCGTTCTTCACGTGGGCACCGGCCGAGGTCGCATCGAAGACGACATCGATGTCTTTGAATTCGTCCATGCGGGTCAGGCCTTCGACGCCTTCATGGGTCACCGCAACGCCCATGCGTTGGGCGCGGGCCAAACCGTCGGAGGCCGGGTCGATACCGACCATGACGGCCATTTTCAGGTGCTTGCCGTGACGCAGTATCTTGATCATCAGGTCAGTGCCGATGTTGCCCGAGCCGATGATGGCGACGCTGATTGGATTGCTCATTGTTATTGTGTCCTGTCGTTGCACACAGCCTGGGGATCAGGCGTTACCGCGCCGGCGTTCGGCAAGGGTCTTGCCACCCGCGGCCCACTGGGTTTCGGGAATCTCTTGAAGCAGCACGCGAACGTTTTCTACTGGCACATCCAGGCTTTGTGCGATGGCCTGGGTGACATTGACCAACAGTGCATGCTTCATCTCTTCACTGCGGCCCTCGGCGAGGTGGATCATGGCGATAGGCATGGTCGGTATCTCCGGATCAACGCTGGCTGGATGAAGTGAAGCGCATGGAGACACTACCCAAATGCTGGTAGCGGACGGTGATGTTGTCCCCGGCAGCAACAGCAATGGCCTCGGTGATGCCACCGGTCATGATGAAGCAGCCCGCCGGCAGTTCACGCCCCTTGGCACCGAGCATGTTGGCCAGCATGGCGACGCTCTGCGCCGGGTGCCCGAGCACCGCGGCGCCGGCACCGGTGGCGACCACTTCGCCGTTCTTCTCCAGCACCACACCCAGGCATTTAAGGTCAATGCCCTGCACGCCGCTCATTTGTCCGCCGGTGACAAAACGTGCCGAAGACGTGTTGTCGGCAATGACGCTCTTGAGATCGAAGCGGAAGTTCTCGTAGCGCGAGTCGATCACTTCGACTGCCGGCAAAATAAAATCGGTGGCCGCCAATACATCGCCAACATGCACGCCCGGTCCCTTGAGCGGATGCTTGAGGACAAAGGCGATCTCGGCTTCGACCTTGGGATGGATCAACCCATCAACATCGATAGCCGCGCCGTCCAGGCAAGAACCGTAGTCCGTAAGGAAGCCGTGGATCGGGTCAGTGACCCCCATTTGCTTCATCTTCGCGAAAGAGGTCAGGCCCATTTTCAAGCCAGCGATACGTACACCGCGTGACTCTTTGCGCTGGCGAATGGTGTCCTGAATGGCGTAGGCGTCTTCCCAGTCCATGTCCGGATGGGCGTCGGTGATTTTGGCCACCGCCTCACGATTGAGTTCGGCGTTTTCCAGGTGTTCGGCCAGTTGGGCGATAGTTGCTGCAGAGAGATTCATAAGGGTTTCCTTCAAACGAAACGAACGGAGGCCGAGCCGATGCCGCCCAGGCTGATGCGCAATTGATCACCGGCCTTGACCGGCACCATGGCGGCGAGTGAGCCGGAGAGAATGACTTCGCCCTTGTTGAGGCCAATGCCAAGTTGACCGAGTTTGTTAGCCAGCCAGGCCACGGCATTCGCCGGATGACCGAGGGCCGCAGCACCGGCGCCAGTGGCAACCACTTCACCGTTCTTTTCCAGGGTCATGCCGACACAGGCCAGGTCAACGTCACGCGGGGCCACGCCCTGCCCGCCCAGGACGAAAGCCCCGGCGGAGGCGTTGTCGGCGACGGTGTCCTGGATGCGGATCTTCCAGTCACGGATGCGCGAATCGACGATCTCGAAGCACGGCATCACATAGTCAGTAGCCCGTAAAACATCAGCCACGGTGATACCGGGGCCATGCAGGTCTTCCTTGAGCACGAACGCGATTTCGCCTTCGGCTTTGGGTGCGATCAAACCGTCGATGGCGATGGCGGCGCCGTCGGCATAGAGCATGTCCGAGAGCAGATGACCGAAGTCCGGTTGATCGACGCCGAGCATGTCCATGACCACTTTGCTCGTGACGCCGATCTTTTTTCCAATGACCCGCTGGCCGTCGTCAAGGCGTCGCTGGATCATTGACAGCTGTACCTCATAAGCCTGTTCCAGGGTCATGTCCGGGTAGGTGTCGGTCAGCGGCGCCAGAGCCTGGCCGTTGCTGAGGGCCTGGTGTAGTTGCTGGCCGAGTACGTGGATCTCTTGTTTATTCATGAATGGCTCCTTACAGCCGCACGCAGACGTTGCGCAGCTCGGTGTAGAATTCAAGCGAATGCACGCCCCCCTCACGGCCGATACCCGACTGCTTGGCACCGCCGAAAGCGGTACGCAGGTCGCGCAGGAACCATGAGTTGATCCAGCAAACACCCACGTCCAATGCGCTGCCCAGACGATGGGCGACCTGCAGGTTGCTAGTCCACACGCTGGCAGCCAGACCATAGGGTGTGTCGTTAGCCAGGTGGACGACTTCTTCTTCGGTATCAAAGGGGGCGATGTGGCAAACCGGGCCGAAAATTTCCTCACGCACCACGGCCGACGTTTCCGAAAGGCCGGTCCAGATCGTCGGCTCGAACCAAGCCCCCTCGGCCAAGTGCTCCGGTACTTGGGCGATGCCACCGCCATGGACCACCGTGGCACCGTCGGCGACCGCCTGACGGCAATAAGAGAGAATTTTTTCACGGTGACCGAGTGAGATCACCGGTCCCATGGTGCTGTCGTGCTGGTTCGGGTCACCCACTTTGATGCCTTCGGCGTGGGCTTTGAACGCAGCGACAAAACGCTCGAACAGTGGACGTTGCACGTAGATGCGCTCGGTCCCCAGGCAGACCTGGCCACTGTTCTCGAACACGGCGCGCCCCAAACCTTTGACGGCTTTTTCCAGGTCCGCATCGGCAAAAACGATGCCTGCGTTCTTGCCGCCCAGTTCCAGCGATACCGGGCGGATACCCTTGGCTGCGGCCTTCATGATGATCTCGCCCGTGCCGGTTTCACCGGTGAAGGTGACGCCATTGACTTCTGGGTGAGCAGTAAGGAAGGCACCGGCCGAGTCACCGCCGAAACCATGCACTACGTTGTATACACCCGGTGGCACGCCGGCTTCATTCATGACTTCGGCGAGCAGCGTGGCAGTGGCCGGGGTCTCTTCCGAGGGTTTGACCACCACAGTATTGCCACAGGCCAGGGCCGGCCCAACCTTCCAGGTCATCAGCAACAGCGGCAGATTCCAGGGACAAACAACAGCGATGACGCCTCGTGGTGCTCGCACGCTGTAGTTCACCGCCTTGCCACCGTCAGGGGTGTCCATCACGAAGCTTTCAGTCGGCACATTCTTGATCAGGTCGGCGAACACCTTGAAGTTGGCCGCACCACGGGGAATGTCCAGATGTCCGGCGAGCGCGCGTGGTTTACCCGTATCGGCCACTTCGGCGGCTACAAACTCTTCATGGCGACGTTCGATGCCATCCGCCACCTTGTGCAACAGGGCCGTTCTCTGGGCAACGGTCATGCTGCCCCAGGGGCCTTTCAACGCATCGCGCGCAGCTCGCACGGCGGCGTCGACCTCAGCCTTGCCGGCTTCATGTACCAAGCCGATCAGGCTGTTGTCGGCCGGGTTTCGGTTCTCGAACGTACGGGCGCTACTCACCCATTCACCATTGATAAAATGGCGGAATTCTTTCGCAGGCATACAGTGTTCCTTCTTGTTTTAGAGTGTTTGAACGCTGGCTTCGGGGTCGCCCGCTGTCAGGTATTCCCACATGCGTTCGTAAATTCGGCCGCTGGTGACAGCCCTTTGCGCGCAGGCCTGTGCGTCGAGTACCGGTCCTTGGATTGCAAGACCCGCGCTGTGCAGTTGCAATTCAATCCGTGCGGCGTCTTCCAGGTACCAGGTCAGCGTCAACGCTTCGACCAGTGACGCGCCGACGACGATGGCACCATTGCCACGCATGACCAGGGCATTCCCCTGCCCTAATTGATTGGCCAGGGCGCTGGCTTGGTCGTCGCTGCGCAGCAGCTGCGGGTCGTCCCACAGCGGGATTGGCGCCTGGAAGTAACTACCCATTCCATGACGCGATTGAGGTGTGAGCCTCGCACAGGACAGGGTCATGACCTGGGCAGGCATGCTTCGGATCACTGCATGGACGTCCGGGCGTCGACGGTATATTTGCTGGTGAATACGGACTTCACCCAGCACACCGTCGGGCAATTCACCTTTGATTGGCACCACAATTCCTGGCTCACCAATACGGATCAAACCCATCGGTCGCGCGGCGCAAACCAAAAAGTGCTCTTCATCAAGTCGCAAGCTGCAGTGCCCGTAGGCATGCACTAAACCAGCGCGGGCCAAAGCCCGCGCAGCCAAGCGCACTTGCGATTGCTGATCTCGGCCGGGAGTTGGAAAGTGACTCACGATTTGAACTCCGGAATGTCTGGCTTCGCACCCCACGCGCAGAATCCCGCACCCTCCGCCGGAAACTGCCGAGGTTGGTGGGTTGCATCATTTTCTGGAGAGATCAGGCTGACCCCTGTCGAGTATTCGTATGTCATGCCGTCAGGTCCCTCGAAATAGAGGAACATCGCGCCCGAGGTGGGGTGGCGGCCCGGACCAAAGAGGATGCGTATGCCCCGCTCAACCAGGAAGTAATAGGCACGCATCAAGTCATCGACGGACTCCACCTGATGGTTGATGTGTTGCACGCCGGGATGGGACGAAGGGAACAAGGCGATCTTGTGATGGATCTCGTCGATACGCAGCAGTGGCGCCTCGCCAATTCGGTCACTAACCCTGGCGTTTGCCAGCTGAGTCCAGAACAGTTCATCACGCCGGGCATTCATGGTGCGCAAGCCAATGTGGCTGAAACCGGTGATGCCGGCATCGCGACTAGGGAAATAGCGTCGCCCGCTTGCCTGGGGACGCAAGACCAGCTCGATGTTATTGCCGCTGGGATCTTTGAAGCGAATGAAGTCGTCGACATAGCGCACTTCAGCGTCTGCACGAGAGCCATGCTGTACGTTGAATTCATTACGCTCCAGCAAGACCGCTGCGTCTTCCAGGTCCTGCGCTGTTCTGACTTCGAACGCTGTTGTGGTTTCTTGCGGATCGCCCTCGTAATAGCAGAGCGTATGGTCTCGGCTGTCCGATCGGAAGTACACCGCTCCATTGGCTTCTCTTGCGATCTGCAAGCCGAGAACCTGTGTGGCGTAGCGACGTGCCTCGTCCAGATTCGCGGTGCCAAGCCGTATGTACCGAATGTCATGCAGGTTAATCATGAGGCATGTCCTCTTATTTATTGTTGTCTGGGAACCATCTTCCCGCTGGCCAATAAATAAAAGAAGCAAATATTAGTTATTCACGCTATCTGATTTATTTATACGCGTATCACCCTCTGCATCCAGTTTTTCGGGGTAAAAAAAATGCCCCGTATCTACAGATACGAGGCATTTTCACCAACGAATCAGGTCACCCGATTGCCTCCTTGGCAATGTCTGAAGCGCCTGCCTGCGTACTGACTTCATTCACTGTTTTACTCCTTGGCATGGAGAACACAAACAATGCGGAAATGACGTAGAAGCCGGCGCAGACGATCAATCCCGCTGCCAGGCTATAGAAGCTGGCAATGCCACTGAGCAGCACGGGTGCGAAAGCCGCCAGTCCGCGACCCGCATTGAAACAGAAGCCCGCTCCAAGCGTTCGCACCCGGATGGGGTACATCTCGCTGAAGTAAGAACCGAACAACCCAGCGAACACCATGAAAAATGCGTACCCCGCCCCTATCCAGATCAGCGATTGGGTGTGGGTGGTATAGACATAGACCAGCGCCATCATGGATGTCAGCAACAGCGATATAACAATCGTAAGCCGCTTGCCAATGCGATCGGCGATGAAGCCGAATACGTTCAGGCCAAAGAAATTCCCGAGATGGAGTACCGCCATAAAGCTGGTCATCGACGCCAGACTCAAGCCACGGTCCTGTATCAGGTAGGTGGGCAGCCACGTGCTGACGCCCCAGGAACCAAGCAACGCAAAGCTGGCTGCAAGAGACCCCAGCAGGGTGTAACGAAGTAGTTCAGGCGAAAAAATCTCCCTGACCGATATCCGCTGCGCAGTAGTGCCCTGTGTATTGCGCTGAGCCTTCCAGGCCGGCGATTCCGGAATCAGAAAAAATACATAAATAATCGGCAGTATCACCGAGGCACCGGACACGAAAAACATCAAACGCCATTCCGGCAGCATGAACTTTGCTGCCAGCGCAGCCACGATGGCGCCAACTGGGAAGGCACTGATCACGAAGGATATGGCTCTAGCGCGTTGCTTGGGCGGCCACGTTTCGACGATATAAGCCGAGAGGATCGTCCATACCCCGCCAAGGCCAAGACCAGAGACAAACCTCAGGCCCGCCATTACGTAGAGATCATGAGCGAATGCAAAGAAACAGGTCAGTGTGCCGAAGATCGCCAGCGATGCAATCAATGCCTTGCGCCGACCGAAGTTGTCGGAGTACCAACCTGTGGCAACGCCGCTCACACCAATACCCAGCAATGTAGCGCTAGCCAGCGCACCCACCTCATGGAGGCTGAAACCCAGGTCCTGGCGGATAACCGGCAGAGCGAGCGTAAGCAGGATGATCTCCATTGCATCAAAAAGGTAGGCGATGAATCCGCCGATCAGTACATGCCACTTGGATATTCCAGTCACGATTTCACCTGCTTTTAATTATTGGACAGTGATGTTCGTTCCGCGGGCCGCGATGTTGTTTATTGCGACCCTGGAAAGAGGCAAAGTTCAGAATCGGTAAACGGCCTGCAGCCAGAATTTATTACCTTCGGCACGGTTCTCGACTAGCATTTCGTGCTGCACTTTCATGACAAACCCGATTGCCGGGGTTTGGTATTTGATCGAGGGGCCGATTGCGACGACCCGACCACGGTTACCATCCAAATACGTCTGACCATTCTTCTCATCATCGCTGAGCTGCTTATACGCATAGCCGTTCACGCCCACTTGCCATTCGGGAGTGATGTTGTAGCCAATGTTGTAGTCGGCGTTGAACTCACGGCCGGAGCGATAGTGGGTAGCGGAGTTCTCACCATTGAACATATAAATGAGCTTGGCGCTGACCTCCAGTTTCTCCAATGGATAGGCAGTAAACGAGTACCATGGTCCGTAAGCCCAGTAATTTCGACCCGGGTTGAAAAGGCGGTCCTTGTCATAGGATCCTACGGGCGCAAATACATCCAGCGCGAATAATTGGCTGTACCGTGGAGAGCTCCACCCCAATACAAATGGAGTTACCGTCAAATCGCCGATGCCTTCTTGGTGATCGCTGCGATGAACGCGCCCTGCCGGTGTATCGACATCGAACTTGACGTCGCCCTTGACTAAGGGCAAGGCAATGCGACTGGCCAGCTTGGCACCCAGTATCGAGAAGTCCTGGTAGACGTAATCCACTCGCATCGACAGTGCTTGAACATCAAGGTCAAAGTTGTGAATACCTTGTTTTTGATTGCCATCGCCATCCAGCGTTTTATTCGCGCTGTAGTCGGACAAGTAGAAAAACTCGGTAAAGCCTGGCGGTGGCATCTTTCCCGCGAGAACCGTATTCACACCCAGTGGGTATGAGGTGCCGCCGCCTTCTGTTGCCTGGGCCAGCGGAACGCAAAGAAGGCCGATGCAGAGGGTGCTGATCCAGGCGCTTGTCGCGCGCAGAGCATTTGATCTTGGTGTGCTCATCTCATGTACCATTGTTATTTTTGTATGACGGAGGAGAGTTTTTTTGCAGCTTTCAGTGCTGGCGTTACTGAAAGGCGACTGGCAAATTTCAGGCGCAGCGAAGCACACAGTCATTTGTCAGGACGCTGCAAACAGTTGAGTTATTAAACGGCCGGGTGTTGATTGCCCGGCCTTCAGCAAGGTGTTACCGAATAGTGGTTTCCAGCTCGCCAAGCCCTTCGATGCAGACTTTCAATACATCGCCGCGGTCCAGGAATGTGTGGCTTTCCATGCCCACGCCCGCCGGTGTTCCCGTCAACAGAACATCACCGGGAAACAGATCGATGGTCTGGCTCAGATAGGAAATCTGCTCTGCGATGCCGTACATATGGTTGCGAGTATTGGAATCCTGTACCCACACCCCATTCCTCGACAGCTTGATGTCCAGGTTCTCGGGATCTTTGACAAATTGTGCCGGCGTCAGGTAAGGGCCCAGTGGGCAAGAGCCCGTGAAGCATTTGTGGCCAATCCAATCGAAGCGAAACGGCGAGCTGGGGTCGACTTGCTCGCGACGCAGCCGATCACGCGCGGACAGGTCATTGGCGCAGGTGTAACCCGCCACATAGTCGAGCGCCTCTTCAATGGAGACACGCGACGCTCGCTTGCCGATCACTACCGCCAACTCGGCTTCCCAATCGAGCATGCGGACACCTGCCGGAAAGTCTACCGCTTGCTTGTGTGCGACCAGACTGCCGCGGCCGGGCTTGATGAAATGCCAGGGAGCAATGCCCTCGCTGCGCGGATCCAGCGACAGTTTCATGTTGAACGCACGGGCCATGGCTTCGACATGGTCTCGATAGTTTGCTCCCGCGCAATAGATCGTGCCTGGACGTTCCAGGAACGGAGCAAAGTGCAACGTGGCAAGATCAAGCCGCTGCGACTCATAGAGTGCTGGCGCTTCAAACACTGCCATTGCAAGCTTTTGCAGCTGCGGATTGGACGTTTCCCAGAACTCGAGCAATGCATCGAGGGAAGCTGCCGGCAACTCAAGGCCGGCCTTGGCCACAAGCTGACCAAGATCATAGGCGTATTCGCCAACAAGCAGGCCGGTTGCGTTTGACTGGACATCCGTCCGATAGGTGAAAAGCTGATACTTCATGGGGCCACCATCACAGGAGCGAAAAGCGTTGGTTGGAAAAGCTGACGTGGAGCGTGAGGCCGCCTTCCATGAGCAGCCACTTGCGTACATCCACGTCATAAACGCCGTGGGCGATAAAGGGATCTGACTGGACGATGCGCAGTGCTTCGGCATGATCCGCCGCACGCAAAATGCTCATACCCCCCAGCTCACCGGGAAGGGTCTGATCCGAGACAAAGGGCCCGGAAGCGAACAACTCGCCGCGTTGCTGCGCCAGAATCGCCCACTTCAAGTGGGCGTCCAGCAGCTCTGGTACGCGGGTCAGGTCCCGTGGCGTACGCATGACCACGAACAGCGGCTTGTTCAACATCCCTGCCAGCAGTTCCTTGGTCGTAGAGCTATCACTCATCACGCGCCGCCTCGAAATTCTGAATGAAGGCTTCAGGTGGTGGATTGGTTGCCCACACGGCGATCAGGTCTGGTGGTGCCCCATCGATAGCCAGCCATTCGCTGTCATCTTCGGGAATGACATCGATGTCCCAGAAGTATTCGACCATGCTGTCCCAAGGGTCGCGGATGTAATGAAAGTAATTGGAGCCGGCCACATGTCGTCCAAGGCCAAAAGCGCTTTCGTAGCCCAGGCTCATCAGGTGTTGAGCGCCCAATTCGATCTCATCAATACCCATCACCTCAAAACTGAGATGATGCAGACCGCTATGGCTGCTCTTGGCCAGGCCCAATACATGGTGATCACCGCCACAGCCACACCGTAGAAAGGCGATCTTGTCCCCCGCGCGATCAGAGACTTTCATCCCTAGCACCTGGGTATAGAAATCAATCGAACGATCCACATCGGGGGTGAATTTGATCAAGTGACCCAAGCGCAACGGTGTCACTCGACGCAACTTCGAGGACGGTGTGCATCCGCGCTGACCGATGCGGCGGTAACGGCCCGGGGTGTTCGACTCTGGCGTCGGCAAAGGAGCTAACGGCATGGAGTCGGCGTCGGTTACGTGAACCCAATCGCCGGACGGATCACGAAACCACAATCCGTCTTGCCCGATATCAAACGGTGCCGGATGGATGACCACACCGTGGTAGCTCAGGCTTTCTCGAATAGTCTGCAGGCCCTCTGCATCGGTACCAAACGAGATATAACTCAGGCGCTTTGTGGTGCCGGGCATCAGTCGCACTTGATCCTGGGCGCGCCCCTTACAGCGCAACACCAAATGATCACCGGCCATGCGGGCTTCGAGCCCGACAGCTTCGTAGAAGGAGCGACCCACTTCCAGATCCGGAACAGTCACGCCTACGTGTTGTAGAGAACGAATCATCTTGGACGCTCCTTTTTAACGAATAGGGGAAAAGGGTGCGGCGCTCAACAGTTCCACCTGCTGGGCAACCACCAGATGGCCGTTCTTGCCAAGGAACGTACGCCATCTTGGATCACTGGACAGCGCCGCGCGGCGTTGGGCACGGTCCTCGTAGCTGGAATATCCCCACAACTGAATCACCCGATTGATATCCCCCGTTTCCGGCTTGAAATAACCGATCAGGTTGCCCAGTGCCTCGCCCTGAAGTGGCAGCCCTTCCTCCTCGTAAGCACGCAGGAATTCGTGCAGGGCACCAGGCTTGAGTTGATAGGTACGTTGTTCAATCAGCATGTTGTTTTCTCTTTTTTGGAAGGTGCCTGGGAGTCGGCCTGGGAGTCGGCTTCGATCAACTTGATCACTGCCGAGATATCTTCTTCACCAATGCCTTCTTCGATAGCCCTTAGGAAGTAGGGTTTGGCGGCATTGAACAAAGGCGCGGCGCTACCGAGTTCCTCGGACAGCTCACTGGCCATGTCGATGTACTTTTCCAGCGTGGCGAAAGGTCCTGGCGCCGGCAGGAAATGACGATCAGCCATCATCGGTGCTCTTGCGCTGAACATCGTTGAGCCACCCGCGCTTTGGCGTATCACCTCAACCACCTGCTGTGCGCTGAACCCTGCTTTCACGCCAAGGTTTAACGCCTCGGCTGCTGCCAGGGTGTGAATAGTCACGAGATAGTTGGCGATCAATTTCATCGCGACTGCGCACCCAAACCCACCGATGTGGAACTGGATGTCGGCGATTGCATCGAGCACCGGCTTGCAGTGCTCCACCAACTCAGGGTCACCGCCCAGAAACAAGGAAGCCTTGCGTTGCGAAACCATTGATGGAGTACCACTGACCTCCGCTTCCAACACCCGCGCACCACGTTGTTCGATGCGCTGAGCCATTCGTTGCTTGAAGGCTTTGTGATAGGTGCCGATCTCGATGAGCGTGTGCTGTGGTCCTATGGACTGAAGCAGGCCATCAGGCCCCTCCATGATGTCCATGTGGGCCACTTCGCTCGGCAGGCAAGTGAGGATGAAGTTGGCTTGCGCCGCTACATCGGTCGGGCTTTCGAGCGCGATGCCACCCTGACGGATGAAGGCCTCGCGATCTCGACGTCGGTAACCGACAACGCGAAATCCGGCCGCTAGCAGGTTGGTAGCGATAGGAAGGCCAAGCTGGCCGATTCCCACCATACCGATGGTTATCACAGGCATTATTCGCCTCTCTTGTTGTTGTTCTTTTACGCAAAGCTTGAAGCTCGGCTAGGCGCTAACCTAGGCGCAGCCGGGTTCTGGAGCAAATAGCTCGGATTATGAATAACTAGAAGCAAGCGTTATACGAAGGAACTGGAGTGGACTCGAAGCCTCAGCCAGCAGACTGGAAATCGATGATGGCAACGCCTGGCGGGTAAAAGCCAGATGTGTGCCGTAATGAAAGCCGACGCTTATGGAAATGGCATTGGTTTACTGATCCCTTCCGCCATCAGGATGGGAATCACCTGTATCGGCGTAGCGAGCAATGAGGAGGCGCGTGTTGCACGGGCGAAAGGCTTCAAGGGACGCCTGATGCGTTTGCGCAGCGCTACCGTTGAAGAAGTCGAGAATGCATTGCGTTACAACATCGAAGAGCTGGTTGGTAATCTGGAGGTTGCACGTCAACTCAATGAACTGGCCGACCGCAAGGGCGCCAAGCTGCCGATTCACCTGGCACTGAATTCGGCGGGCATGAGCCGCAACGGTCTGGAAATGAGCACGGCTGAGGGGCAACAACAGGCGGTGGATCTGACTCGGCTGGATCATCTGAATATCGTTGGAATCATGACCCACTTCCCGGTCGAAGAACGAGAGGATGTCCTTCAGGGACTGGCCAAATTCAAGGAGCAGTCCGGCTGGCTGATCGAACACGCCAAACTGGACCGCAGCCGGATCACCCTGCATTGTGCCAATACCTTCACCACGCTTGAGGTGCCGGAAGGATGGTTGGACATGGTGCGCCCGGGGGCTGCGCTTTACGGCTACCCAGTGGGTGGGCATAACGAGTTTCAACGAGTGATGCAGTTCAAATCGCGGGTCGCGGCGGTCAATGCCTACCCGGCGGGCAGTACAATCAGCTACGACCGTACCTTTACCCTGAGCAAGGACTCCTTGATCGCCAACATACCGGCCGGCTACTCCGACGGTTATCGACGGGCGTTCTCCAACAAAGCCTCAGTGCTGATCCACGGCCAACGCGCGCCGGTGATCGGCAAGGTCACCATGAACACCCTGATGGTTGACGTCAGTGACATCAAGGGCGTGCAGGCAGGCGATGAGGTCGTTCTATACGACAGGCAAGGTGATGAAGAAATTACCCAAGCGGAGCTTGAGTCCATCAATGGCGCGCTATTGGCTGACTTGTACACGATCTGGGGCAACTCCAATCCCAAAGTCTTGAAGTCCAAGTAACCGGTTCAACAAACGTCATCAATGGCGATAGTTAGCTGTCGAGATCGCGAATCGCCCCCGCAGGGCGCCAGCTCGAAAAGGAGCGACAGCCCTGCGGAGGAACAGCAGGTCTCCTATGACTAGGAAGCGGAAAAGTCGTTTCTGAACGCGGCTTGCTCAAGTGCATGAGCAACTGAGTGAGATCCCCTGTGCAATTATTCTCGCGGGCGTCGCTCGCCAAGCTGAACTCAGGCCTCCCAGCGAAGCCTTTCCAAGCGTTGCCAGATCGACTGCAGCTCAGTGTCGGGGTGGCGAAGACTTGACCAGACCTCTGCCAGTCGTGACACCGTAATCTCTCGCACATCAACCACCAAGTCTGCCTCAAGTAGCTTTTCACGGTTAGCGAAGAGCGCTTGCCCCAGATCCTCATCAATCTCTTTTTGCTCGAAGGTTACATCGAAGAAGCGTTCGTGCATGTCCTGGAACTTGTCCTTGTAACGAACCCTCACCAGAAGCGCCAGACTGTTATTCAACGCTTGGGTTCCGGGGATAGCATTGTCATGCGCGAACCGCGTCACCACGTCATCCATGCCATGTGGTGCTTCATCGACCGAGTAGAGCTCGCCCTTATAGGCCCCAACCCAAGTGACAGAGGAGTAATAATTGGCAAGGGGAATATATGCAATGGGTAAATCAGCACACTTTTTTCCGTCGCCTTTCTTTGCCTGACCAACAGGGCACCTTTCGCTCACAACAAGAAAAGGCGCTTTGGTCACCTGCAGTTCAGTCAGCTCCTCACCTGTGTTTTCGATTACCAAACGTCGAATGTAACTGGTCTCACCTTGGTACCCTTGGCGCCAGACCTTCAGCGCAGGCTGTTGCAGGCGCTGTAGCAAACTCAGCGTCTGTGTGGCACCACGTCGCTTATTTAGCTCGAGGATGCACTTCACATAGGTTTCGTAATTGTCATTTGCTGACAAAATCCCTGCATCGACCGCAGCCGCCTGAATTTTGGAGCGCTGAGAAGCCGAAAGCTCACCCCCTGACTTGTTGGCTTCAGAACGAATGATCAGTCCCACCCGATTGTCGATATCAACTCCAGCCCCGCACAGACTAATGTCTCGGCTGTCCGACTTAGCGTCAGACAGTGTGTCGACTGCGTTGTATTTTCCGCAGCCCCCCAGCACGGCAGCAGTCAGAAACAAACAGATATATTTCATGCACCCTCAATTTGGTCAGCAGGTAGGCACCACAACCCCGCGTCGTGGGAATGCCTAGTCTGCATCGAATAGCAGTCGAGATCAAAATGCCACCACCTTCGATACTCGCACCCTGCTCCGATGTGCCGACTTCGCTTAAGTCGATAGCGACGATATGGAGGACATTAGCGAAAGCGCGTTCAAGGGAACCGGCAACTCGAAGCTCAATATCGACCCGACCATAAACCAGAGTACGGGGCGCAACCGCGAACTGGGTAGCTTCTACCTGAACGTAGCGGATCAACGATAGTGAGACCGCGGCGGCTCTCAAAATTTTTCCGGCGGTTACAGCAATGACTGGGCGATGTCAGCTACAACATCAGTGTGAGCCGCGACTAGGACGTGGGTAATCGACCTTTCTTGCCGAGCCCGAGAATTGGACCCCATGCAGCTTACATCACCGTGCCGGCCCGTTCCGGCGCAAACGTGAGCATCACACATATGTCATGGAGTGCACCCGCAGGCTTGCAGATGTAATTTCATATCAGGCAAGCCTTTGATCGGGAGCTTTCAACTCCGGGCCCGGGAGGCTAACGTATCGCACCGTTTTCATGGAGCGCCTCCCTATGCCGTACCTCAACCTAGACCGACGCTTCGTGCAACGGAGGAAATACGATCAGGAGGAATTACTGCGGTCAGACCTAAACGGTCGTAAATTGTCATGGGGTGAGGTACTGAAAAGCCGCTACGCGATTATCGTCGCGCCGGCTAACTTCGGGAAAACCACTGAACTCAAGGAACAGGCAAAGCGTGAACGCATGGCGGGGAAATACGCGGTGTTTATCGAGCTGCGCAAAGTGCTTGATCGGGGTGCCTTTGAGGACTCACTGATCCCGTCTGAGGTTGATGCCTTCCAGGCTTGGCAGCAAGCTCCTGATGCGGCAGTCACCCTGTTCATCGATTCCTTGGATGAGGCTTCGCCCAAGCAGCGGGCTGATCTGCATCATGCCCTGAAGCAGGTCCTCAAGGCGGTCCAATGGCCAAACAGTAACACCCAGTGGATCATCTCGACGCGCCCGGCCGTACTCTCTCAGGATGTTTTGAGCCAGCTCTCGGAGATTCTGGATGTTCCCCTTGAGGTCACTTCCACGGAGGAGACCGATTTCGGGGGGCTGCTTGGTGATGAGACGGACAAGGCCACAACCACCCGGTTAAGCAGCAGCCACACCGCGTTGTCCATTTTCTCCCTGGCTTCGCTAACCTCAAGCCAGGCCAAAACCTATCTGCAGCGTGCACAAGGGGTTGATGATGCGGCCACACTCCTCGAGGTAGCCCACAACAAGGGCCTGCCTGGGTTCACGAAGAGCCCCGGCGGACTTGCGATCCTTGCCCACCTCGATCTGGTAAACCGCCAACCGGAGTGTCTAACCGATGTTTACAAGGGGGTGGTCCAGGCTGTCGAACTCCAACAAGGGCGTGACGATCGCCTTTCAACTGCTGGCACTCCCTCTGCACAGGTGGCGGTTGTCAGCAGAATTGCGGCAGCCTCAATGGTTTGTCAGCTGATGAACATCGAGATGCCTTCGGAACAGTTCGGCGTGGATGACGCTGTGCTTTCCGTGCGACTGATTGCGGGTACCCAGCTCCCGGAGTCGGCCTTGCAGCAATTGCTGACATCGCAACTATTCATTGATGCTGGCCACCACCAGGTCAAGCTCTACCCTGAGGAACTTGTTCCGTTTCTTGCCGCGCAACATTTCGCCTCGCGGGTTCAATCACCCGAAGATGCCAAACGCCTGGTCGATGCGTTTTCCTGGGACGCCCCTACGGGCGAGCGTGGTGTACAGCGTCGGCTGCTGACGATTTTGGGTTGGCTGGCGACCTTGAGCGCCTACTGCCGGGAAGAACTTTTGCCGCGAGACCCGCAAGTGGTCGCCTTTTTTGGTGACTTACGTAACCGGGATATCCCTAAGGCTGACGCCCACGAGGCAATCAAGCGAAGTATTCAACTTGTGGCGACACAAGGGGATCGCCTTGGGCGCAAACATTACGATCTCACACCCGAAAACTACTGGCAGGTTGGCGCGGACTACAACCTGCCATTGATCAGCGAGCTGTTCGAGCAATATGGTTCAAATCATCGCGCCCGAAGTGCGCTGATCAATATTGCAACCCACAACCGCTCAGACATTCTGCGCCAGCAGGTGCTGAAGGCGTGTCAGGGTGACCTGGCACTGCTCATGAAACAACGACAGAGCCTCGACCTGTATTACCTGCTGGACCTTGGCGTCAACGAGGACCTTCAAGGCATTGCAACCGCGCTGATGGAGGAAGCTGCTCTCCATGAAAGCCTGATCTCCGCATCGATTACCCGCCTGGCCTGGTCGCACCTGACGGCGGCCCAAATCGTTACCTTGGTCGAACGGCAGTTTGACCGGGGTCAAGGGGCTTTCCGCCTGACCTCCACCATCGCTGGTCCGGTTCTCGACGCTGCGGATGAGCAACAGGCCTATCAGCTGGCGCGATCGCTGGTAATTCGCTTGGTCCGGGACCGTCATCTGCCCGACGCACGAAGGAAAGTCTATTCGGACTTCTCCGATCGGCGGATCAGTTTTGTGATCGATGTGCTGGCCTCACTAATCACTCGATCAGGGAACCGCAATGAATCACGCGTGGTTCTCCTTTGTCTCATCATTCGCCGGTTTTTCCGCGAATGCTTTTATGGTTCGAGTGATTTTTCAGCTCTGCGCACAGCGCTTGGCCAGAACCCGGCGGTACGCCTGGAACTCCTTCGGAAAGTCCTACAGCTGACCGCCCCAGATACTGAAGTGCTCAGGGACGCCATTTTTGGCTTTGGCTTTATCTGTGAGCCCGCCTTGGAGGACGCCACGACGCTCATGTCGGACCCGCTGCGATCCGCGATTCTGGCATTTCAGGCGCCCATTGCCACTGGCAGGAAGCCCCGGGCAACGGCCAAGGAAAATCGTCAGAATCGCATGACCATGGACGCAGCATCACTGGCAACTCTGCACGAGGAAATTGACCTGATAAGTAACGGCTCTGGGCGTCAGGCAATTGCTTGGTTGGTTGGCTGGCTTTTGCAGGCAAACACGTCGTCCCGCTATGGCGACGTCAGCATCGAGCCAGTGGCGGCGGTCGCTGGCGCTGACCTGGCAGCCGCATTCAAGGCCGGGCTGTCCACGCTTTGGCGCGATCAACTGCCAATGTTTAAGGAGGATGAACCAAGGTCCACGTACCACATCACCGTGGCTGGCTTGCTGGGCCTAAGCCAAGAGCTTCGCGACGGCACCGATTTGCCGACCTTGTCGGCGAGCCAGGTAGGACAGGCCATTCAATACGCTTGCTTTGAAATCAACGGATTTCCTAAATGGTTCTGGCCATTGGTCGACGCACACCAGACTGTGGCGATTGTCGAGTTACAGCAGCTGATCGCGCGCGCGGATCGGGGACCAACCTCCTTCGAACACGCAGAAGAATTGCTTGTTGAATTAAACAACGCGCCGGAGAGCATTCAGAAAGCGTTGGCGCCGGCGGCCTGGTCCTTTCTTCTTAAACAGCCACGGTGCAGAAATCACACGACCGAGTCGCTCCTCAATCTGGTAAGCAATGTTCCAGGCACAACAACTCAAGACGTGTTTGAGGCGCAGGCGTCGAGCCGACTTCAGGCGACATTCAGCACGGCCATGCTTACTGAATCAGGCGAGAGCGTCATTCAGCCCGCTCTACTGGAAACAGTGGCGCAAAGTGTCATGTGGGGGGCTTTCTGGCTTACTACCCACCCAGATTCCTTCAAATCCCATCTTGAGCGGTGGCTGGTTGACGCCAGTCCCCAAGCACAGAGTTTTGTTTTCGAACTGGCGGCCTACCTCGGAAAGGACTATGGGTCGAAAGTCATCGGGCTCGCCAAACAGAGTGACGACGGGGTTGACACACTGGCCGCCCTTTATAGATGGACCTTCGGTATCGTCCGACCTGAGAACGACATCGAGCATCCTGAAGGAAGTGTGTATACGCCAGGTAATCGGGATGCTGCCGAGCAACTGCGTGATGCGCTCATACCCGCCATTGCTGCAGCAGGGTCGACAAGAGCCTATGAAGCCCTCGAGGCAATTCGCAAGGTTGCGGGCGACGAGCAAGCACAGTACCTGAGCAGTGTTTTATTCGACATGCAGGAAGCACGCTTCAGTCGTTCGCCAGTATTGCAACGGGATTTTGACAAGTTCGATGACGACTTCAGGCAGCCAGTCGCCGGCACACTTTCGCTGGCGCTGGCGGTCCAGGAAGACCTTCTGGCCGTGAAGTACAGCATTGAAAAAGGTGAGTTCAGTCTTCGTCGGTTCTTCAGCGCCGTGAACTTTTCTCGTATCAGTACCGACAAGGAAGGCCTCGCGTTGGAAGCCGATTTTCAGGCCTTGCTTGGGAGTGAAATGAATCACCTCGCGGGGTCTCGTTATACCGTCACGCGGGAGTCCGAGACAGCAGAGGCCACGCGACGGGATGTGCTTTGTCGGAAAGGTTCAGACTACGCCTCCATCGAACTCAAGATGTCCATGCGCTGGACCGTGCCCCAGTATTTGGAAGCACTCGAGCACCAGTTGGTGGGGCAGTACATGCGCAACCGCAATGCAACGACAGGCTTCCTAGTCATTGTGCTGCAGGAGCAAGATCGAAAATGGCATTACCCTACAGCTTCCGATCGAATGACATTCAGTGAGCTCATTAAATTGCTTCAGGCCCGGGCTCTTGAATTAGAAGGGCAGGATCGCAGGCGATTTATTCGAGTGATCGGGATCGACTCGACACCGCCGAGAAGCTTTCGGGACGTCTGAGGATCCAGAGGGCCGGCCCGGTATCGTGGCCGCCACTCCTATGGTCGGCTGATCTCCTATGCGTGCAGTCTTCCTTCGCCCATGAAGGGTTCATCGACACGCCATCCTTCGATGATTTCGCCAGCGAGCGGCAGCTCACCCCGGAGAATTGGCATGGCCCTCAAGGTCGTGAATTACTGGAAAGGTCGTAAGCGTCCGGCCAAGTCACCTACCGAACTCCAGCATTAAGGGCGATGGTGTCCGCGTATTTTTTGCGGACGCAATTGCCCTTATCGCCAGGATTTTGCGCCAACGAAGCTCTTACCCTCATCCGTTCAAAGCCTAGGTCGTCCAAGAATGCCTGCAACCCGGAGCGACGATTTCCAGCGTAGCCATCCATCACGGTATCAACGCCAACGTTATCCGCAAGTGGCTACCGACCTACCGGGATCAATCACCTGCAACCTTGCCGGCTTTCGTTCCCGTAAAAACGGCAATAAAGCGCGCAACAGAAGAGACGGTGATTAGAGGCTGGCGGGGATATTGAGCGAGGAGTACAAGCATGGACTCGCTCAGGAAAGTCGGTGTGCCATGGCATGGCCAGTGACTTAATTACAAAACTGTCAGGCCTCCAAGCCTCTAGGAAGGGTCGGTGTGTCTGCCGGACGCTTATGCAGTTTTCACACAGCGACGTGTTGGAAGTAAATATCCAAAACCGGAAGGGGTTACACGGTTTTGGACATTTACATGCCAGAAATTTCGATATTTACTTCCGGGTAGTTGAAGGGCCAGAAACGACGAATCCCGCTCTAGGCGGGATTCTCAGCCGTCGATTGCATGCGTTCGACGGGGCAGGACGCTGTTACCTGGCACTGGGCCATCTGACTTTCATCAGAAGAGGGGTGCGATCCGAAGATCCCTGTAACCACCCTGTGGTTCACGCCTAGGCGCAGATGAACAATAGTCAATCCATAATCGCTATGTCAATCCTGCTGTCACCTCCTGGATCACCTAGATTCACCCCCGATCATCCCTCAACCCCCGGTTCAGAGGGCTCTTAGCCGCAGAACTGGCTCTTCGCCGGATCGCTAGAAAGCGGAAAACGGGCTGCGGCGATCATGAGCTTGATCCAGTCGGCGCGGCTCAACGGGCATAATCCGTATGCCTATCCAATAAGGCATGAGGCCATTAAGGCAATTCAGTCGCTCATGGACTGAAGCTGAACCTCAGGTTCAGTTCAGCTGATTGCTGCATCGGGATCGCAGGCTGCAAGCCGGAGTGTGGAATGGCCGCTGATGGCTGTGGATTCAACCGGTCGAAGCAACGGATTTGCCGGATTTTGGTTTACGCTTGACGGCGGGAACCTGGCGTAACTGCGTCAGTTGTTGCTCCAGCGTATCAGCACGGGCCTGCTGTGCCGCGGCATGTTGCTGGGTTTGACTCAGCTCGTTTTGAGTCGACTCCAGCCGCCGTTGCAGCTGCTCGACGTGCCGCCCAACCTCCTTGAATTGGGCCGCCATGGCCTTGCCCTCCTCCCGCGCGCGGTCAACCTCACGGTGCGCACGATCTTCAACGCCACGTACGTAGCCCTCCTGCGTCACACGCTCCTGCTCGGCCTTGAGCCGTAACGCCTGCAGATCATGCTGTAACGTGTGGTTGTGCTGCTGCGCTTCACGGCGCTCGTGCAACAAACCTTCACGCTGCTGCTGCAAATCCTCGATCTGCGTCTGGCGCTGGGTCAGCAGTAGCTCCAGATCCGCCAGGCGCAACTCGACTGCCTGGCGCCCCGCTACTGCGTCCGTCGCCTGTTGGCGAAACTGTGCCGCGTCCTGACGCGCCTGATCCTCGACAGCAGCAACTCGCTCGCGCTCGGCAGCCAAGACCTGACGTTGATCGGACAACGCCTGTTCGGCGACGCCCTGGGCCAGGTGGATGGCCTGCTGCCACACCGCGACGAAGGCCTGCGAGACCTCGCCGGGCAGCGCGGGTAGACGGGTCTCGCCGCTGAGCCGTTCGGCCAACCGCGCCCACCATTGATCGAGCAGGCCGCCAACCCGCGCCGGACTGCCGCGCCCCAACTCCAGACGCACGCGCTCCACGGTCGGCCGTTCGCCGCGGGCCAACACCGCGTCTGCGGCGGCAAACACCTCGGTTTCCGGCACCCCTACTGCCATGGCTCATCTCCGGCTATATTAGGTCTGATAATGAAAGATTATCCGACTCTATATTTTCTTAATTGGAATAATAATACGTTGGACGTAATAGAAATTACAGATCAATTACCACTGCTCGACGAAACCCCGCTGGACCTGCATTTTCTGGCGAGCAACGCCCAGGAAGCGGCCGCGGCCTTTATCGCCGCCGGCACCGCGGCCAACACCGTGCGCAGCTACCGCAGCGCTCTCGCCTACTGGTCGACCTGGCTGCAGTTGCGCTACGGCCAGGCCCTGGGCGATGCGCCACTCCCTGCCACCGTGGCCGTGCAGTTCGTGCTGGATCATCTGGCCCGGCCGTTGGCGGACGGCAGTTGGGCGCACCTGCTGCCGCCGTCGATCGATGCGACGCTAGTCACCGCTCGGGTCAAGGGCAGGCTGGGGCCGCTATCGTTCAACACGGTCAGTCACCGTCTTTCAGTGCTCGGTAAATGGCACCGGATCAAGGAGTGGGACAGCCCGACTGAATCATCGGCGCTGAAGACCCTGCTGCGCGAAGCGCGCAAGGCGCAGTCGCGTCAGGGCGTGGAGGTGCGTAAGAAGACCGCGATCGTGCTTGAGTCGTTGCAAGCGCTGCTCGCCACCTGCGACGACGGCGTGCGCGGGATACGCGACCGCGCCCTGTTGTTGCTGGCGTGGAGTGGCGGGGG
>NZ_AKJL01000267.1 GCF_000282355.1 Pseudomonas sp. GM49 | reverse complement strand
CCGCCTGTGTCAGGCCGATACCCCACAACGGCGGGGTGCGCCATTCACGGCCACTGGCCTGGAACTCGGTACGGTTGTCGGCCAGGCCGTCGCCCATGTCATGCAACAGCAGATCGCTGTACGGGCGAATGACTTGATTGGCCAGTTCAGGTTCGGCAGCGTTGGCGGCGGTGGTGTATTTCGGTGTGTGACAGGACTGGCAACCGGCCTGATAAAACAGGGTCTTGCCGGCCAGCACTTCAGGGGCGTTAACGTCACGACGGGCCGGTACGGCAAGGTTGCGGCTATAGAACAGCACCAGACGCAGAATGTTGTCGCTGACTTCCGGATCGCCATTCGGGCCGTTGCCACTCGGTGCCTGCTTGCAGGCCGTTTGCGCGTCCGTGCAGTCATCAAAGGGTCTCAGGCTGGTCGTGAGGCCCATATCACCCGAAAACGCGTGAACATTTTGTTGATTGAGGTTCGGTTGTCCGGATTTCCAGCCAAATCGTCCCAGAACGGTCTTTTGCCGGGCGTCATCCCAGACCCGGTTCGGTCGTCCGCTGATGCCGTTTTCCGCCTTGGCCTGTGCCTCGGCGTTGGCCAGGATCGCCTCGTCGGGGATCGCTTCGAGCAGGCCCAGGCCAATCATCGGCGGCGCAACACGGGCCGAGAAACGGGTGTCGGGGTGCATGGGGCCGTAGCCCAGCTGGGTGATGTTCAGGCTCGGTTTGCGCAGCTCGATTTCAGTACCGTCCTTGAAGCGAACCGGCACGGCGGTGTAATCGACCCGCACTTTGCCTTCGGGGGCCACACCGGGTACGGCCATGTCCTGGAACTGACCGCCGTAGACGGGCTCAGGCACCACGCCGATCTGCTCGATGACCTTGGCATACGCCGGGGCGTCGGGAATCGACAGGCGCACCAGCATCGACACGGCATTTACGTCGTTGGGCGCTGGCGGGTGGCCGCGGCCGTCCTTGATGTGGCAGCCCTGACAGGCATTGGTGTTGAACAGCGGGCCGAGGCCATCGCGAGCGGTCGTCGTCGATGGGGCGATCACCCAAGGGCTGCGGAAGAAACTGTTGCCGACGCTGAAATCCACGCGCCGTGACGGCGGCAGATTCGCCGAGGGCATGGAAAACGCGTTCTGATCGGTCTTGCGCACCGTCGCACTGCCGCCGGAGCGGGCTTCACCAGGTTCGGCCCGGGTGAATTTCGGGGCGTCATCGCAGGCACTCAGGCCCAGGGCCAGAAACAGTGCGGACAAGCGAAGAGGCAGCGGGGGCATCAGACATCCTGCAAGACGAGCAAAACAAGGGCGCAAAGTCTAACAGGGGATGGGAATTTGAATAAGAGGAATTATCGTTTGCTTGATGTGGGGCAGAGTTTATCTGCACACCACGATCCCCTGTAGGAGCGAGCTTGCTCGCGATGAATGTTCAGGCTACGCATTTTTCCAGACAGGACGCGTCACCGTTAACGTCCATCGCGAGCAAGCTCGCTCCTACAGGGGGAGGCTCATTCGGGCAGATATGAAAAAGGCGACCCGAAGGTCGCCTTTTTACTCACTCAGCCAGCGTTGATCAGAATTCGTGATCAGCGTTGTCCGGGTTCAGGTCGTTGATGCCCAGTTTGCCAGCGGCGGCTTCGATCGAACCGGTCTGCTTGACCAGGGAAGCGATGGCGTCACGGACGATCTGGTTGCCAGCGGTATTGCCGGCAGCGATCAACTGGTCGTAGTGCTCACCCTTGTTGGCGTGGTCAACCATCACCTGAATCTTGGCTTCGGTGGCGGCCAGGTCTGCCTTCAGCGCGGTGTCGGCAGCCGGGTCGGCCTTGGCCACCAGGGACGACAGGCTGGCGCCGGTCATTTTGCTGCCGTCTACACGGGTGTACTCGCCCAGGTACACGTTACGAATGCCCTTGGCATCGTAGAAGTGCGAGTTGTGGGTGTTGTCGCTGAAGCAATCCTGTTCGTCTTCCGGGGAGTTGGCTTCCAGGGAAACCTTCATGCGCTCGCCCGCCAGTTCGCCCAGGGACAGGCTGCCCATGCCGAACAGCATTTTGCGCAGGCCGGACTCAGCCGGTTCCGCTTCCAGGGTGGCGCGGTAGTTGTCGGCCACGTTCGGCTTCCAGTTGCCGACCATTTCTTCCAGGTCGCTGACCAGCAGTTGGGTCACGGACTTCAGGTAGGCACGACGACGGTCGTTGTGACCGCCGGTTGCACCTTTGCCTTCCAGGTAGTCCGACGCCGGACGGTTGCCGGCGCCAGGGCCGGTGCCGTTCAGGTCCTGGCCCCAGAGCAGGAATTCGATGGCGTGGTAGCCGGTGGCGACGTTGGCCTCGGAACCACCCAGCTCGTTCAGGCTGGCGAGTTTTTCCGGGGTGATGTCTTTGACATCGACCTTGTCTTCGCCGATCTGAACTTCGGTGTTGGCGATAATGTTGGCAGTGGCACCCGGGTTGCCCAATGCGTGTTCGTAGGACTTGTCGACGTAGTCGATCAGGCCTTCGTCCAGCGGCCAGGAGTTCAGCTGACCTTCCCAGTCGTCAACGATGGTGTTGCCGAAGCGGAACACTTCGCTCTGCAGGTAAGGCACGCGAGCGGCGACCCAGGCAGCCTTGGCGGCTTTCAGGGTGTCGGCGTTCGGCTTGGCGAGGAAGGCATCTACGGCGGTTTGCAGGGTCTTCGCGGTGGATTCGGCATCGCTATAAACGGCGAAAACCATGTCGGCGTAATGGGCGACAACGGCTTTGGCGGCGGCTTCGTCGACTTTACCGGCAGCGGCAGGCGCAGCGGCTGGAGCCGTCGCAGTGCTGGCAGCTGGCGCAGGCGCGGCAGCTTTTTCTTGGTCTTTACCTTCGCCGCAACCGGCGAGGGAAATAGCGATGGCCAACAGACTGGCGGTAGCCAGAGGCATACGAATCATGGCGAACATCCTGCTTCGATAAGGGGTGGAGTCGTGCTATGCACACGCAAAACTGCGACATAATGCAAATCTTTCGCATTATGTGTAAAGGGTTGTAGCTGGAAATATTTCTTATTCAGGAAGTGTGGCTCGCAACCCTGTAGGAGCGAGCTTGCTCGCGATGAACCTGAGAACAACGCGCTCATCCAGAATCAACGCGTTATCGTTCACGACCATCGCGAGCAAGCTCGCTCCTACAGAGGGTTACAAAATAGCCGCGTTACTGCGTTGGGCCTGCTTGAGGTATAGGCCCAGTTCCCGTGCCGGCAACGGCTTGCTGTAGTGATAGCCCTGTCCTTCGTGGCAGCCTTCGGAGATGATGTAGGCCTCTTGCTCGGCGGTTTCCACGCCTTCGGCAATCACCTGCATGCCCAGACTCTTGCCCAGCTGGATGATGGCCCGAACGATAGTCGCATCGTCGTCGTCATCGAGCAGGTCCTGGACGAAGCTCTTGTCGATCTTGATCTTGTCCAGCGGCAAGCTCTTCAGATAGCTCAAGGACGAATACCCGGTGCCGAAGTCATCGATGGCGATCAGCGCGCCGGAGCGGCGCAGGCTGAGCAAGTGCTGGGCTGCGGTGCTGATGTCTTCCATCAGGCCGGTTTCGGTGACTTCCAGCTCCAGGCTGCGTGGCGGCAGGCGATACATCTGCAGCAGGTTGTTGACCACCCGCGGCAGTTCGGCGTGGTGCAATTGAACCGTGGACAGGTTCACCGCCATGCGCAGGTCACTGAAACCCTGGTCATGCCACTCGCGTAATTGTTTGCAGGCCTGGTCCAGCACCCATTCGCCAATGGCAATGATGGTGCCGTTCTGTTCGGCCAGCGGGATGAACAGGTCCGGTGGCACCATGCCGTGCTCGGGGTGTTGCCAGCGAATCAGGGCTTCGACGCCCACCACGCGGTTGTCGCGATAGCTGATCTGCGGCTGGTAGACGAGGTAGAACTGATTGCGTATCAGGGCGTCGCGCAGGTCCTTTTCCAGCTCGCGGCGGCGGCGCATTTCGGTGTCGACGCTGGCGATATAGAACTGATAGCGGTTGCGCGAGCGGGTCTTGGCCAGCGTCATGGTCTGCTCGGCCTTTTGCAGCAATTTCTCGGTGCTGTCACCGTCCTCGGGGAACAGGGTGATGCCGATGGTGGCGCGCAGGCGGATCTCCTGATGGTCGAGGGCAAACGCCGCTTCCAGGTCATCGAGAATGCTTTGCGCCAGCTCGGCAGCTTCGTAGGGCTGCTCGATATCGGCCTGGACCAGGGCGAACTGGTCGCCACCGAGTCGGGCGAGGGCGCCCAGGCGACCGCTATGACCGCGCAGGCGATCGGCCAGGGCCAGCAGCAACTGGTCGCCAGTCTGGTAACTGAACTGCTCGTTGATGCCCTTGAAGTCATCGAGGCCGACACACAACACCGCGACCCGGCGCTGTAGCCTGCCGGCGTCGATGAGGATCTTGTCCAGTTGCTGCTGCAATTGCTGCCGGTTCGGCAGTCCCGTCAGGAAATCGTACTGGGACATGCGCAACAGGCTGTTTTCCGCTTCGTGGCGCAGATGGGTATTGCGTTCGATGGACTCGAGCAACTGGTTGGCGGTGTTGATCCAGATGCCCAGTTCGTTTTTCTCGTGCCCCTTGAGCAGCGGAATCTTGTGTTCGCTGGGACGATCAGGATTGATTTCCGTGAGGTGCTCGATGATCCGCGACAGCGGCTTGGTCAGCAGCCAGTGATAGACCAGATACAACACCAGCCCCATGGCGAGCGCGCGCAGTACGCCGGAAATGAAGATGATCACCGAGCTGACGATGAACCCTTGGCCGTAGGTGGCGGTATCGAGGGTGATGCTCAGGTCGCCGTAATATTCGCTGTAAGGCCCGCGACCGACCAGTTGGGTGGTGAAGGTGCGCTCCTTGCCAAGAATCAGGTCGGTCAGCCAGCGGCTGTGGGAGTGCTGCAGCTCGCGGGTTTTTTGCGCGAGCATGGCTTCGTTGGGATGGCCGATGGAAGCCTGGCGCACGGCGGCGTCCTGAAACAGGCCTTCGATCACCTGCATGCCCATTTCCCGGTCCAGGCTGTAGACGGCCTGGGTCGAGGGGTCGCGAAACATGTCGAGGATGCGCTCGGCATCGCTGGCGACGGCCTGACGTGTTTTATAGGCATCGAACACAATCTGCGCGCAGCTCAAGACCACGCCGACGATCAATGCCGACAGGAGCACGACCCGAAGCAACTTCACCGACAAGCTGTTCTTGAGTTCCAGCTTCAAAGGGTTATTCCTTGTTCCGTGCGGGTAGCATCAAGTTGCCATGAGTATTGGCAATCCCGTGATGGCAGTCAAAGGGACAATCATCCTTGGGGGATTTTGCCTGCAGCTTGGCTGATTTGCAGTTGTCTTGATGAGTTAGCCTATTAGCACTGTGTCGGTTGTCGAGTCCTTCAACTTGAGGGGTGAGGGTGGAGATATTTTCCTTTTGTTTGATGTTAGTCGTCGTGGACGGGGGAGCAAGGGTCGGAAGGATTGTTTCATCGTTGGAAAATGCCTTGGATTCTGTAGGTTGTTTTGGAACTTTAACGGAGTACATATCCATTTCTTCGGTAACGGCGGCTTATGGTTTCGCCCTTACGGC
>NZ_AKJL01000266.1 GCF_000282355.1 Pseudomonas sp. GM49 | reverse complement strand
GTGCTGATCGGCATCGTCTACGGCTACCTGCCGCTGATGGTGTTCCCGATCTACGTCAGCCTGGAAAAGCTCGACAAGCGCCTGCTCGAAGCCTCGGCGGATTTGGGCGCCAGCGCCTTCGAAAGCTTGCGTCGCATCACCCTGCCGCTGTCTGCTCCGGGGATCATTACCGGGGTGATGCTGGTGTTCATCCTGTTGATGGGCGAGTTCCTGATCCCGGCCATTCTCGGCGGCGGCAAGGTGTTTTTTGTCGGCAACGCGCTGGTCGACCTGTTCCTGCAATCGCGCAACTGGCCGTTCGGCAGTGCGCTGGCCATGACGTTGGTGGCGATGATGCTGTTGATCATCGGCGTGTATCTGAAACTGGTGGCGCGCTACGGCGGCCGCCCTGCCGACGGAGGTTTGTGACATGTGGCTGCGCAGCTATTCGACTTCGCTGTACCTGTTCCTCTACGCGCCGATTGCCTTGATCGTGCTGTTCAGCTTCAACGCCGGGCGCAGTGGTCTGGCCTTCCAGTGCTGCTCGGTGCAATGGTTCGGCACCGCGTTCGGCAACCCGTTCATCATGGAAGCCTTGGGCAACAGCGCACTCATCGCCTTCAGTTCGGCGGTGATCGCCACGCTGTTCGGCACCCTGGCGGTGTTCGGCTTGCAACGCTGCGGCACCAAAGTGCGCCTGCTGTTCGATGCCCTGACCTACTGCGCGATCATCGTGCCGGGCATCGTCATCGGTATCTCGACACTGATCGCCTTCATCAGCCTGTTCGACCTGATCAACCCGCTGCTGGCGAGCTGGCTGCCGACGGTGCCGAAGTTGAACATGGGGTTCTTCACGGTGATCGCCGCGCACTCGTTGTTCACCATGGCACTGGTGATGGTGATCGTGCGCAGCCGCGTCGATTCGCTGGACAAGGCCTTGCTGGAAGCCTCCGCCGACCTGTACGCGCCACCGATGGACACCTTCTGGCGGGTGACCCTGCCGCAGATCAGTCCGGCGATCATGGCCGGGTTCCTGCTGGCGTTCACCTTCAGCTTCGACGATTTCATCATCGCCTTCTTCGTCGCCGGTTCCGAAACGACGTTGCCGATCTACATTTTTTCCTCCATCCGCCGCGGCGTGACGCCAGAGATCAACGCGATTTCCACGGTGATCATCTGCGTGTCGCTGGCCCTGCTGTTCACTTCCCGCCATCTGCAAAACCGCCGCACCGGCGTCCAGGAGTCGCACCATGCGTGATCAGCTCTACATCAACGGCGAATGGGTCAGCCCGGACCTGGGCGGCTATCTGGACGTGATCGATCCGGCCACCGAACAGGTCTTCCACCGGGTGGCTGCGGGGACTGAAGAGGATGTCGACCACGCCGTGCGCGCGGCCCGTCGCGCCTTCGACAATGGCTGGGGCCAGACCCGTGGCGCCGAGCGTGCGCAATGGCTGGAGGCGCTGGCCGATGAACTGGAAATCGGCAAACAGGCGCTGGCGGAACTGGAAGTACGCGACAACGGCAAACCCTTGCCTGAAGCGCAGTGGGACATCGGCGATGCCATTGCCTGCTTCCGTTACTACGCCGGTCTGGCCCGCGATCTGGACCAGCAACAGGATCAGCCTCTGGCCTTGCCGGATGAGCGTTTCCGTTGCCGTATCCGCCACGAGCCGATTGGCGTGGCCGGGCAGATCATCCCGTGGAACTACCCGCTGCTGATGGCCGCGTGGAAGGTCGCTCCAGCCTTGGCCGCCGGGGCCACGGTGGTGTTGAAACCGTCCGAGCTGACGCCGCTGACCGCCCTTGAACTGGCAGCCGCCGCCGACCGCATCGGCTTGCCGGCCGGGGTGTTGAACGTGATCACCGGCCTCGGCGCCGACGCCGGCAGCCCGCTCACAGAGCATCCGGGCGTGGACAAACTGGCGTTCACCGGCAGCGTGCCCACCGGGGCGAAAATCATGTCGGCGGCGGCCCGGGACATCAAGAACATCAGCCTGGAACTGGGCGGCAAGTCTGCGTTCATCGTGTTCGATGACGCCGATATCGAAGCCGCCGTGGAGTGGATACTGTTCGGGATTTTCTGGAACCAGGGCCAGGTGTGCAGCGCCACGTCACGCCTGCTGGTGCAGGAAACCATCGCCCCGCGCCTGATCGAACGCTTGGTGGAAGAAACCCGCAAGATCAGCATCGGCCCCGGTATGCAGCCTGGTGTGCTGCTCGGTCCGCTGGTCAGCCAGGGCCAATACGACAAGGTGCTCGGTTTCATCGACCAGGGCCTGGCCAGCGGTGCCCGTTTGCTCACCGGCGGACGGCGACCGGCGCACTTGCGCGAAGGTTACTTCGTCGAGCCGGCGATTTTCGACGAGCCTGGCCACAGCAGCATTTTGTGGCGCGAAGAAGTGTTCGGCCCGGTGCTGTGCATCAAGCGCTTCAAGACCGAAGAGCAAGCCGTGCAAATGGCCAACGCCAGCCGCTTCGGCCTGGCCGCCGCCGTGATGAGCGCTGATTTGCAACGCACAGCCCGGGTCGCCAACCAGTTGCGCGCCGGGATCGTCTGGGTCAACTGCTCGCAACCGACCTTCGTCGAAGCGCCTTGGGGGGGCATGAAACACAGCGGCATCGGCCGCGAACTGGGCCAATGGGGGCTGCACAATTATCTGGAGGTCAAGCAGGTCACCGAGTATGTCAGCGACCAACCGTGGGGCTGGTATTTGAAGTAAACAAGACAACCGCCGCCGCCCTTGTGGGAGCGGGCTTGCCCGCGATGACGCCGGTACATCCAACATCCATGTCGACTGATCCACCGCTTTCGCGAGCAAGCTCGCTCCTACAGTTCCACTGGTCAGCAGGCTTGTGACAACGGGTTATCAACGCGTAACTTGAATGACCTGCCCTGCAAGACACGCCGGAGTTGATCAATGCGCATTGCTTTGCTGTCCGACATGCACCTGTCCGTCAATACGATCCCGTTTCCCGAAGTGGATGCCGATATTGTCGTGCTCGCCGGGGACATCGCCCGGCCGGCCAAGGCCATCGAGTGGGCTAAAGCGTGTCCGGTTCCACTGCTGTACGTGGCGGGCAATCACGAGTTTTATGGCAGTGACCTGATCTCCACCTACGAGCAGCTCAACAGCTTGTCGCAAGGCACGCAGATTCATGTGCTGGAACGTTCGGAATACGTCCACGACGGCGTGCGCTTTCTCGGTTGCACCTTGTGGTCTGACTATCGCCTGCTCGACAGCCCTGAGGATCGGGTGCTGGGTATCGACTTGGCGACTCAGCTGATCCGCGACTTCAGCCACATCAAGATCGCCCCCGATTTTCCGGACCTGTTCACGCCGGCCACTTCCCAATTGGTTTTTCTTCAAACGGTAGCCTGGCTGGAAGACTGCTTCACCCGCGACAGCAGCACGCCCACGGTGGTGGTCTCCCATTTCGCCCCGACACGGTCGAGCATCAGCCCGACGTTTGCCGGTTCGCCGATCAATTCAAGCTTTGTCTCGGACCTCGAAGCGCGGATCAAAGACTGGCAGCCGGCACTGTGGCTGCATGGTCACACCCATGGCAGCTTCGATTATCGGGTGGGCAGCACCCGGGTGGTCTGCAATCCCCGGGGCTATGCCAGGAATGGCATCAATGAAAATCCTGATTTCGATCCGGCCTTCGTGATCGATCTGGAGTTCTGAGGCAACCCACAGAACAACAGTTCCAGCGTATCGAACAGCTCGACATCCTACGGACGGGCCGACAGCACGTCAGGCGCGAAACGTTGCGCGTACTCTCTGGGGCTCACGCCAAGACGCCGGACGAAAACCTTCCTCAGTACGTCGACACTGTGATAACCGCATCGGCGTGCGACCTCCTCCATCGAGCGCCCGCCCAGCTCAAGTTCCCGGCAAGCCGCTTCCAGCCGAACGTCTTCAACGTACCTGGCCGGGGTGGTCTGCAACTCGCGCTGAAAGATCCGTATCAAGGTTCGGACACTGGTAGCAAAGCGGTCCGCCAGGATTTCCACGGTCAGCTGCGAACCGAGGTGCTCACTGATCCAGTGGCACAGCTCATCCAGATTTGAACCGGGCACCTGCTGCGATTGCAGGGCGACGCTGAACTGCGCCTGCCCACCGGGACGGCGCAGGAACAGCACCAGGTTTTTCGCAATGTCCAGCGCGGCGTCATCCCCCAGGTCTTCGCTGACCAGGGCCAAGGCAAGGTCGATGCCCGCCGAGATACCCGCCGAGGTATAGACGTTGCCATCCTTGATCCAGATCGGATTCGGATCGACCTGCACCTTGGGATAGCGCTCGGCCAGGTCGCGCGCCATGCGCCAGTGAGTCGTCGCACGGCGTCCGTCCAGCAGCCCTGCGTCCGCCAGGGCAAAGGCGCCGACACAGATCGAACACACCCGTCGCACGTTTCCGGACCTCGTGCGAATCCATTCGATGGCCGCCCCGTCCAGTTGATCGATTGCCTGCCAGCCCGTCGCCACGATCAGCGTGTCGATTGCCTTGTCGGCATGCCGCTCGTGCTCGAGGGTCGTGTGCGCCATGAGACCGATGCCGGTGCTGCTCGCCATCTGCGGGTCGACACCCGCGCAGACCAGCTCAAGTACGTAGGGCGCGAAGGCGCCGTCGTGCAGAGTGTTCGCCAGGGAAAACACTTCGGCCGGGCCGATCACATCAAGCCCGTCCACGGGTGGCAGGCCCAATATCACGACGCGTTTTGGCGTGCGGCCAATCGATGGCTGGCCGGGTTTCGTCTTGCTGGTCACGGCTGACTCCTGCGCGTTCAAGGTGCCAATATTGGCACAAATCATCCGTAAATAGTCAATTGCGCCACAAGGTAACTCCCTAGAGTGAACGGCAAGTCAACTTTATCCCCGGGAGGCAACATGAACACACCCATCAACATCGGCGGCTTCAGCGCTCCAGACTCCGAGCTCGCCCGCAAAGCCGCTTCGCTCGTGGAGCGCGTCCACTCCAAAGCGCTTTTGCATCATGTGCACCGGACATGGTGGTTTGCCGAATTCCTCGGCCAACGGCGAGGCTTTCAGTACGACCGTGAAACGGTCTACCTCGCTGCACTGTTACACGATCTGGGGCTGACGGATGAGTTCGCCGCCGACCAGCGCTTTGAAGTCGATGGCGCCGATGCCGCCCGTCATTTTCTCCTGGCCAACGGTTATGCGCAGGCAAAAGCCGAACAGGTCTGGGATGCGATTGCCCTGCACTCCAGTGCCGGCATCGCCGACCGCAAACAGCCGGAAATCGCCCTGATCTACCTGGGTGCCCATGTCGACGTCATGGGGCTGCATCTGGATGAAATCACCCCCTCGCTGGTCGACGACACGCTCGCGCTTTACCCACGCATCGGCATGAAAGCGGCCTTTACCCAGGCCCTCGCCGAAGTGGCCAGGAAGAAACCCCACACGGCCATTGGCACCGGGCTTGCGGATGTCGGACGTCGCCACATCCATGGTTTCGATTGCCCGAATGTCTGCGACCTGATCGACAACGCGCCCTTCGACAGCTGATCCGCGCCAATACCTCGTCACCGGCGCAACCGGTAACGAGCGCAGTGCCGCATTGCAAAGCGAGGGCGTATGCGTCGGGTTCTTTTGACCCGCGTATACGTCCAACGCCTTCAACAGCACCGCGTATTGCACTTGCCCCGGCCAAAACGCGCTTCCTGGCGCTCACGGAAAAACATTTCATAGCTCATCACTGGCTCGCCCGGACGGTTACGGGCCATTTGCGCCACGTAGTTGTCGTACTCGGGAACCCCGACCATCAATCGGGCGCTCTGGCTGAACAATCTGACGAACTGCTGCAGTTTGCGGAACATGGATGATCTCTCTGTGAGCGTGGGACCTGGCCCATGAAACCGCGCTCATGTATCTGCAATGTGTCCACATCGGGCGCATTTGTAGTTTCAAGTATCCAGGTTCGCGCCCAATGGAACACCAGCAACCCGCTACACTTTCCTCGCTCCGCCGCTGCACCCGAGCGGCCAAGACCCCTGACTTCTGATCTGGAGGTATCCCATGAGCGACAGCAGCGAACTCACCACCTTTACCGGCTGGGCCGCCACGGCAGCGGGCGCGCCACTGCAGCGCTACAGCTACGATCCCGGCCCGTTGGGAAACGATGAAGTGGAAGTCGCCGTGGAATATTGCGGCGTCTGCCACTCCGACCAGTCGCTGATCGACAACGATTGGGGCATCAGCCACTACCCGTTTATCCCCGGCCACGAGGTGGTCGGCCGTATCGTTCGGGTGGGCGCCCAGGTCCGCGGCCTGGAAATGGGCCAACGGGTGGGCATCGGTTGGTACAAGGGCAGTTGCATGCATTGCTCGTCGTGCATCGAAGGCTCCCATAACCTGTGTCGCACCGTCCAACCGACCATCATCGGCAGCAATGGCGGCTTTGCCGACCGCATACGCTCGCACTGGGCCTGGGCCCTGCCGATCCCGGCCGGGCTCGATCCGGCGAAAGCCGGGCCGTTGTTCTGTGCCGGTTCGACCGTGTTCAACCCGCTGGTGGAATTCGGCATCAAGCCCACTGACCGGGTCGGCGTGGTGGGCATCGGCGGCCTCGGTCACCTGGCGCTGCGCTTCCTCAACGCCTGGGGCTGCGAAGTCACCGCCTTCACCTCATCGCTGAGCAAGCAAGAGGAAGCCAAGCGCCTGGGCGCACACAAGGTGGTTGCCTCGACCGATACCGATGCGCTCAATGCCATTGCCGGCACCCTGGATTTTCTGCTGGTCACCGCCAACGCCAACCTCGACTGGACCGCCATGCTCGCCACCCTGCGCGGCAAGGGTCGCCTGCACTTTGTCGGCGTCGTGCCCGACGCCATACCGGTGCACGTGTTCAACCTGATTCCCCAGCAAAAAGTCTTGTCCGCCTCGCCGGTCGGCTCACCGGCCAACACCGCGATGATGCTGGAGTTCTGCGCCCGCCATCAGATCCTGCCGCAGGTCGAGATGTTTCCCATGAGCCGGATCAACGAAGCCATCGATCATTTGCGCAGCGGCAAGGCGCGTTACCGCGTGGTGCTGGACGCCAGTCAATGACAGACGACCAACGAAGAAAAAGAACGCGGTCCCCTGTAGGAGCTGGCTTGCCAGCGATGGTCGTTAACGATAACGCGTGTGAACCGGATAAACGCGGCGCGCTTGAGTCCATCGCCAGCGGGCTGGCTCCTACAGGTTCCCGGGAGTGCGTGAATGACCTTTTTTGTCCTCAGGGATTAGCCGCCTGCGCCGGCACCTTTGGCATGTGCGGATCATTCCAGGAGAACCGATAGGCTTTGCTGGCCTCTTGCGGGAAGCATTTGCCGTTGTCGGCATCCGCCCCCACGATCGACCAGTTCGCCCGGGAGTTTTCGCCCAGCTCACGGGCCGCTTCGGGTTTGAAGCACTGGTTCAATACATCATCCGGCACCAAAGCGTAGGCCTTGGGGTGTTCGCGCAGATACTGCGCAGCCTTCTCGATGGAGGAGTAGTCCATGCCGAAATGCACGATCGGTTGACGGGCGAACAACCAGTGCCCCTCCTCCCAGTTGACCAGCACCAGATCGGCGCCCTGGGTCATGGTCGCAGCCTGCGCCATGAGCACCTGATCAATGTTGGTGCCTTCCTTGAGCGGTTCGATGAAACCACGGGCGAACCACAACGCGAACCAGGTAGCCACCAGTGCCGGGAACACCCGACGCAAACGCGGGTGCCGTTTGAACCAGCGCTTGAGCAGCCACGGGATCAACGGCGCGGCGACCAGCACCAGACCTGGCAGTGCCGGGTAGATGTACAACTTGCGCTTGCCAGTGCTGATGCAGAAAAACAGCACCACCAGCACCACCCAGCCGAGCACTACCAACACCCGGCCGTCACGCTTTTGCAACTGACGGCGCCAGGCAGGCACCAGCCATGGCAGCACCAGCACCAACGGTAGCCAGTACTGCGGAATCACGTTGGTGAAGAAGTACCAGAACGGTTCGCGGTGATGCCACGCAGCGGCATAGCGGCCTGCGGTCTGGTGCAGGAGGATCTCCCGCGCATAGGCAATTTCGTCGGCGCTGCCATTGAAGGCGATGGACAAGGCCAGGGGCAACAGCCAGATCGCAATCGCCGCGAGCATCACGGCCAACCCCAGCAACCACTTTCGCGCCTCGCCGGGCATGGCCACCACACCGGGCCAGTCCTTGCGCACCGCATAGGCGTAAGGGATCAGCAACAGCGCCGGCAAAAAACCCACGCCTTTGGTGATCACGCCAATGCCCATGGCCGCGCAGCCGGCGTAAAACCAGCACCACGCCGGGCCGAGCAGCAGGTGTCGCGCCAGACCGTACAGGCCCAGGGAAGTGAACAGAATCAACAAACTGTCGATCTGACCGGTGCGCAGGATGCTGTAGGTCTGGTACGTCGCCAGGTACAACAGCGCTGCGTTGCGTCCGGTACGCTGGGTCCACAGGCGACGGCCCAGGTCATAGACCATCGCCGTAACCGTCACCGCCGAAAACAGCCCCGGGATATAGAGGGCAATGTTCGGCTTGCCGGTCAGCCAGGTGAAGAATGCCACCGTCCACATGAAAATCGGCGGCTTGTCGCCGTAGATCTCGGCGGCCCGGTGCGGGATCAGCCACGAGCCGTTTTGCAGCATCTCCAGTGCGACACCGAGGAAGCGCTCTTCGTCGACATTCTGTGCCTGACGCAGCCCCAGTCCCGCGCCGATCAGCAACAGGGCAAGCAGCATCAAGCCCAGGCATTCGACCCTGGGCGACAATGATCTACGCATGGTTTATTCCTTCACGCTTCTGCTTTTGGCAATCAATTGCAGGTTGCGAAAATAGACGATGGAGCCAAACGCCTGCCCGGCGATGAACACCGGGTCCTGGCGGTAAATGGCGTAGGCGAGCAACAAGGTGCTGCCGACGATGCTCAAGTACCAGAAGTTGGTCGGGATCACGCTGCGTTTCTTGTACTCGCTGTACAACCACTGCAGGACAAACCGCCCGGTAAAGGCAACCTGCCCCGCAAAGCCGACCAGCAGCCACAGGGTTTCACGAGACAACATCATCCTTCGATCTCCTGGGCAATGGTGTTCAACCGCGTACGCTTGATCAGCCACCAGACACCGAACAAATCGAGAATGCCGACCAATGCGCGGTCCAGGTTGCCGTATTTCGACACCCCGGCCGTGCGCGGCCGGTGGTTGACCGGGTGCACGATCATGCGGCCGTTATG
>NZ_AKJL01000265.1 GCF_000282355.1 Pseudomonas sp. GM49 | reverse complement strand
GCAGGGTGGCATCGCCACGACCGGCAACGGCCGATGCCGCATCGATGGTGGTGACGTAGGCGGCCGAGAATTTCAGCGTGGTGTTGCTGTCTTGCAGGGTGTTTTCGATCCTCGCCGTGGTCGGCGAACTCAGGTCGATCAATGCACCGTTAGCGTCAAGCAGGGCGATACCAATGTTCTTGGCGGCGCCCATGCCGTCGATCAGCTTCAGCACTTTGGTACCGGTAACGATGCCCGAACCTGCACCTTTGGTGGGTTCGAAAATCATGGCCACCTTGGTACCGGCGTTGCAGTTGATCTTCATGTCGAAGTTTTCGACGCTCAGCGTGCCGTTGCCTTTAGGCGCGGTGGCCGTACCCATGTCCTTGATCGACACTTCACCCATGGCTACCGAAATGGTTTTGTTCTTTGCAGCACCTTCAACGGAGCAGGCATCGTTGTTGATGGTGCCGGTGAAGTTGATGGTGCCGCTGCCGGCCTTGGTTGGCGTAACCGGTGGGTCGGCTGCCAGGGCATTACCTGCAGCGGCGAATATCGAAAGGGCGAGAAGTGCGCGAGACAGCTTTTTCATGTTGTTTACCATTGGTGGGGTTAAAACAACACGATATAGGGCTGACTCCTGGTGGAACATCAGACGATTCCTAGAAGCCAGTTTGAAGTTTGAAGAAGTCTCCTGTTAGTTGAACAAGTTGCGTTCCATGCAGTAAGTCAATAAGTCCTGATCACTGCTAACGTTAAGTTTACGCATGGCTGATATTTTCTGAGTGCTAATGGTCTTTGCACTTCTGTTTAATCCCCGTGCAATCTCGTTGACGCCTAATCCAGAGACAAATAAACGCAGTATTTCGTGTTCCTTGGGTGACAGCCGGGTAAATCGCTCGTCCAGGTCAGCGCCGTCGTAAATCACTGACGTCGGCGGCGGCCCGTTGCTGCGAACCGGGTTGCCCCGGGCAATGGCCTTGAGCGCCGCTTCGATTTCGATATGCAGCTGGTTTTTCTGGATGATGGCCAGAACCCCGAGTTCTTGCAGGCGCGTCAGGATCAAGGGGTTCGAAATCATGGTCAGCACCAGCACACGGACTGTGGGGAAGCGCCGCGTCAGGTACTCCACCAGTTTCAGGCCGTCACCGTAGGGCGAGTCGCCGGGCATATTGAAATCGGTGATGACCAGGTCCACCTGCCTGTTTTCGAGCAGATCGATCAGCTCGTTGGAGCAAACGGCTTCGCCCACCACGCGAAAGCGTTCGTCACGCTCAACCAGCTCACGTACCCCCACCAGTACAATGGGATGGTCATCGGCAATGACAACGTTGAGGGTTTCCATGGGTGATTATCCAGAGTGAAATTATTCGAGGGTATCCAGTAAATCATTCAACCGAGTGAGATTCTGGCGGACTTCCAGGTTCAGGGCGGTCGTCACGGCCATGCCGTTCAAACGACACTCCAGTTCGACAAACGTAGTGGCCATGGCATCGATCTGCACCGCACCCAACGCGCCGGCCATGCTGTGCAGTTGCTGCGCCACTCTATTGGCATCGGCGCTGTCCAGCGCAGTCAATGTGGCGTGTATGTCCTGGCGCAGGGTCGTGACAAACAGTTCGCGCATTTTCGGCGACAGCTGTATTGGCATGGCGATGGCGGCGGGTATGGCAATTTTGCAATGTTTCTCCAGGTGCGCACGCAAGGTGGCGAGGTTCAGCGGCTTGACCATCCAGGCGTTCATGCCGACGGCGGCGCAGCGTTCGCCTTCTTCGCGCAGGGCATTGGCGGTGACGCCGATAATCGGCAACGTTTCATCCTGTTGACGCAGCGCCTCGGCCAATTGGTAGCCGTTCATGACAGGCATGTTCACGTCGGTCAGCACCAGGTCGAAGCGCCCGGGTAACCACTGCGCCAGGGCCTGTTCGCCATTGGCCGCGACCACCACCGAGCAGCCCAGCACTTGCAATTGCTCCTTGATGATTGCCGAGTTGATCACGTTGTCTTCCGCCACCATTACCTGCAGATTCAAGCGCCGGGTCTTTTCTGGCAGCAAAGGACGGCTGTCGGTACTGGCGCCGTGTTGTGCCAGGTAAATGGCCCAGGCAATGGCGCGTACATCGTGGGCGTCGACTTCCCGGTCGGTACCGCGCAACTGCGACGGGTTAGGGCCGTCCGGTGTGGCGATGATCCTTGGGCCGGGCCAGGGCGGCCTGTTGGCAGGTGGTGAAAGCTCCACCAGCAGCGCCGATGGCGCTGGCGTATCGACCGTTAGCGGGCGGCAGTCGAGACCAAAACGGTTGAGCCAGGCGATGAGGTGTTGTGCCAGCTCAGTGACCTGCGCGCGCACATAGACGGCGGGGGTGCCGGGGCTGAATGCGGGGCAATCGGCCAGACCGCCGGGCGCTCGCTCCAGCGCGAGTTGCAGGGTGAAGCTGCTGCCCAGTCCGGGTTCGCTGACCACGTTCAACTGGCCCGCCATCAATTCGCACAGCCATTTGCAAATGGCCAGGCCCAGACCGGCACCGGCCTGTTCGGTGGCATCGTTGACCTGATAGAAGGGGGCGAACAGTTGCTGTTGTTGCCCCTGGCAAATCCCCACCCCCGAGTCGCTGACCTGCCACTGCACGTTGACGCGGCCGTCGACGCTTTCCAGCACCCGTACCCGTAGCACTACGCGGCCGTTGTCGGTGAACTTGATCGCGTTGCTCAGCAGATTGTTGAGGATCTGGCGAATCCGTAACGGGTCACCGTGCAGCCGATCTGGCAGCGTCGCCTCGATGCAGGCATAGAGTTGCAGGCCCTTGGACCGGGCGAAGGCGCTGTAGGTGCGCACGGTGTCTTCGGTCAGTTCCAGCGGACAGAAATCCTGAAGTTCGAGGGTCATCTGCCCGGCTTCGATCTTCGAGACATCCAGCACATCGCTGATCAGTTGGAACAACGTGGCGGAGGATCGCTGGATGGTGTGCAGGTAATCCTGCTGGCGCGGGGCGAGCGGGGTCAGGCCGAGCAGTTCCAGGGTGCCCAGCACGCCATACAGAGGGGTCCGAATCTCATGGCTCATGGTGGCGAGGAACCGGCTCTTGGCCTGATTCGCCGAGTCAGCGGCCTGACGCGCATCTTCCAGCGCCGCCGCGTCTTCGATATGCCGGGTCACGTCATGCAACGCACACAACCAGGCGTCCTGGCCCTGATAGCGGGTGGGCACGAAGGCGACGTGCAGGTGGCGCCGGTCAATCTCGAGGTCCGCGTGGCCGGATTCGGTCGGCGGCTGCTGGTTGAGCAGGTTTATGAGTTCGCGGGTGTCGTGCCATTGCTGGGCGCGCTGGTTTTCCAGAAGCACGCGGTGGTCGCTGCGACGGATCACGCACAGGCCGGTCGGCGCCGTGTCGATGACCGCGCGGCTGAACGCCTCGCTTTCGGCGATGCTGGCGTGCGCGCTTTGGGCGGGCAGGATGACCCGGGTCCGGTACCAGCGATTGATGGCCCGACCGCAACCGAGCATCGCCACCACCAGTGCGACCAGGCACAGCAATGGCCACAGCGCGTAATCGAGGAAACTCTGGACACTGATGACGTAGATCGCTGTCCAGTGTGACTCGCCGGGACTGGTCAGTTTGAACACCAGGCCGTCGCGGTTGAAATTCACGTCCTCGTGCAGCGTCTGCCCGGGTTTCAGGGCGCCGGTCAGGACCACACCGGTGGGGGTAATCAAGGTGAAGTTGTCGTAGATCGACCACTGCATCAGCCGCTCGATGTTATTGACCTGGGACAGATCCAGCAGCGAGCCCAGCACCACCCGGGTGTCGGCCCCCTCGACGGTCAGTGGGGTCCTGGACAGGCTGATGTTCACGTAGGCCAACAGGGTCGGCGCGGCCCTGTCATCCTGACGGGATGAGTAGGGCTCCCAGTGCACCTGAAAATCGGGCTGAGACGAGTTCTGATCGCGCTGGTTCACTTGGGTCATCACCTCGACAAGCGCGCCAATCTGCATCTGTCCCGCACCGCGCAAACGCCCGGCGGCCGGCACGGCCACATCAAAGTTGTCGGGCCCATTGATCAGGATGACCTGGGGCGACTGATAGTGCGACGCCGACCCGAACGCGCTGTAGTAGGCGGCCAGATAGGTACCCAGCGTGAAGACCTTGACGTATTGATCGGGGGCAATCCTCTGCGGATTGATCTTCAAGCTGTAGGGCAGCGAAAACGGCAGGCCGCGGCCCTCATAAATGTTCGGGCCTTCTTCGGGCAGAGGTTTTTGCATGTAGGGCGGCCCCATGGCTATGGGGATCAGTTTGCCCTTGTTGCTTTCCCGGGAGATATCCTGCAGGAACACTTCCTGTTCGCGGACATTCTCCATCAGCCGGGCAAAATGAAACTGCAGGGTATCGCGCTGTTCTTCGATCATGCGCATCACCCCCACGTAGCTGATACCCAGCAACAGCAATACCAGCGCGCCGAGCACCAGCAAGCTCTTGTTCAGGCGCGATGAACTGCTGGCGAGTTTCTCCAGGAAGGCATTGGGATGTGGCATTACAGCGCCTGGCCAGCGATGAAGTAAGAGCCTTTTGACACAGTGACCTCGATAGAAAATGACGCTCGCCAACACCCGCTTGCGGGTCAATAAGCGTTCGCCGGTCCGTCATGGGTCAGCAGTTGCTGGAACTGATCCGAAGACACGGCGTGGGAGATCAGGAAACCCTGAACTTGAGTGCAGTCGATTTTACGCAACAGAGCAAGCTCCTGTGCAGTTTCTACGCCTTCAGCCACCACGGTCAGTCCCAACTGGCGGCCCAGGCTGACAATGCTGGTCAGCGCCTGGGCCAGTTCCTCATTGGTGTTGCAACCTTGCACCAGTGTGCGGTCGATCTTCAATTCGGTGAAGGGTGCCGACACCAGATTCATGTAGGAGCTGTAGCCCTTGCCGAAATCATCCTGGGACAGGTCGAACCCTTTGATCCGCAAGCGGCAGGCACCGGCGTAGAAGTTGCTGATGTCATCGGGCACCGAGCATTCCATCAATTCGAAGCAGATCCGTGCAGGCAAGCCTTGATGGGCAAGCACGAAAGCGAGGATGCGGTCGGGTAGATCGTGGCTGTTGAGCAGATGCGTGGGCAGGTTGATCGAAACCGGAATGTCATAGCCCTGCTGCCGCCATGCGATCTGGGCGGCAATCGCTTGTTCCAGCACGCGCCACAGCAGGCGCTCTTCGAGGCCAAAGGCGACCAGCGCCGGCAGGAATGCGCCGGGCAGTAGTGTGCCATGCTCGGGATGAACCCAGCGCACCAACGCTTCAGCGGCTACGATCCGGCCATTGTTCAGGGCTTTCTTGGGTTGGAACCAGGCTTGCAGTTCACCGTTGTCGAGGGCGTGCAAAATACTTTGGCGGTCGATGCCTTCGCGGGTCTTGGCCGGTACCGTCTGGCGCAGCGCCTGCAACTGATCGATCAGGCAGCGTAGGGCGGCCGTGTTCACCGGTTTGGAAATCAGTCCGATCACTTTCACTTGCAGGTTGCTCGCCACCAGGCTGGCGCCCATCAACATGCGGCGTGACGCAGCGCTCATGATTGCCAGCGCGGGGCGCGAACGTTGCGCAGCGAGGCCCTGTATGAACTGCACGCCATCCATACCCGGCATCAGCAGGTCGGTGAGTGCCAGGTCGAAGTCGCGTTCTTTCAGACAGGCCAGTGCTTCTTCGCCATCCCTGGCGCACACGACGTCGAAGTCGCCCAACTCGTTGAACAGGTTCTGCAAGTACCGGTGCTGGAAGGGGTGGTCTTCGACTATCAAAATGCTACAGGGCTTCATGAGCAACTCGTTCGTAGGGAGCCAGGACAGCGAACAAGGCTCGCAGCGTAAAAGGTTTGACCAGGCAGTGATTCATGCCGGCGGCCAGGCACAGGGCGTCTTCACCGCGCATGGCGTTGGCGGTGGCGCCGATGATCGGGGTGGTGCAGCCCTGACGTCGCAGGGTTTCGGCCAGGTCGTAGCCGTTGAGTCTGGGCATGTTGACGTCGGTGAGGACGATGTCGAATGTGCCTTCGTGCCAGAGCGACAACGCTTCCTCGCCATCGCTGGCCAACGCCACCGTGCAGCCAAGCTCTTCGAGCTGATCGCGCAGGATCAGTTGATTGATGACGTTGTCCTCTGCCACCAGGATGTGCAGGCGCAACGTTAGCAACGCATGGGGTTCTCGTTGTTCCGGGTGCTGGGCAATCTGGCCGCCCTGGGCCTGGCGAACTGCCCGTTGGATCGCGGCCAGATCGTTCAGATTGACCTTCCAGCCATCACCGCTGAACTGTGGCTCGTGGGCGCCGTCGCCGCAGGCCAGTACCCGCGGCCCTTGCCATGGCAGGCTCGGGCGTTGCTCGCAGGGCGCGGGATACAGCTCAAGCAGCACAGCCGTCACGCCAGGTTCCATGCAGTCAGGTGCGCCAAGATGCGGGCGGGCGCCCCAACGGCGTAACCAGCCGCTGATACTGTCGGCCAGTTCGCGTATGGGCGAGGCCACATACACGATGTCCGCTGCCAATGCCGGCAAGGCTGCAGGGGATGCGTTGCATGAGGGTTGCTGCAAGGGCACGCACAGGGAAAAACTGCTGCCCAGTCCGGGCTCGCTGACCATGCGCAGGGTGCCATTCATCAAGTGCGTCAGACGCAGGCAAATGGGCAGGCCAAGGCCCGTGCCGACCACCACGTTGGTGTTGCCTTCGGTCTGGTAGAACGGTTCGAAAATGAATGCCTGATCGTCATGGGCGATGCCTTTGCCGGTGTCCGATACTTGCCATTGCAGGCACACGCGTTCGCCTTCGCGACATTGCAGCTTGACCCGCAGCACCACGCGCCCGGAATCAGTGAACTTGACCGCGTTGCTCAGCAGATTGTTGAGGATCTGCCGCACGCGGCTGACATCCCCCATCAGCCGATCCGGCAGTTGCGGGTCGAGGCAGGCATACAGTTGCAAGCCTTTGCTCTGCGCCGCTGCCGCGTAACCCTGCACTACTTCCTGCGCCAGCGTCGTCGGGCAAAACTCGCTCAACTCCAGAGCCAGTTGTCCGGCCTCGATCTTCGACACATCCAGCACATCGCAAATCAACTGGAGCAAGGTAGCGGACGAGCCCTCGATGGCGCGCAGGTAACTTTTCTGCCGGGTATCGAGCTGCGTACGGGCGAGCAATTCCAGTGTGCCGAGCACGCCGTAGAGCGGGGTGCGGATTTCGTGGCTCATGGTCGCGAGAAACAAGGTCTTGGCCTCGTTGGAGGCGTCGGCCGATTGGCGGGCCTGCTCCAGCGCCGCTTCGATTTGCCGGCGCGCACTGATGTCGCTGAACGCACACAGCAACACGTCTTCGCCGTTGTAGCGGGTGGGCGCGCAGCTCAGATAAAGATGACGACCATCGGCGGTCTCGAAGTAATCGGTCAGGCAAGGTTCGGTAGCGTCGAAGGCATCACGAATCCAGCCGGCGCCCAGTTGCTCGCCACATTCGTCCAGCCATTGTCGGGCGAGGGTGTTTTCCAGCACCACCTGGCCGTCGGTGCGCCGCAGCACGCACAGCGCCACGGGGGCGGTCTGGATCACGTCGCGGCTGAACAACTCGCTTTCCACCAGTGCCTGGATGCGGTGGATCGCCGGGTTAATGAAGCGGTGTTCCAGACGCCGGGTCAGCAGACACACCAGGCTGATACTCAGCAGGCAGAACACCAGCGCACCGAGCATTTGCGGCCACAGTGCCGACAACACCGCGAGCAAGTCGATGGAGTAGGTGAGCTGCCAATCCGATGATTTCAATTGCTTGCGCAACACCAACTGCTCGGGCAGCCAACCGTCGCCGACAAAACCGAAAAAGTCCTGTTGCCGCAGGAGCGGCAGATGCTGCCCGGGCGGTGGTTTGTGGCTGTTGCTGAAGAGCGGCATGCCTTGCGAATTGAACATGGTGAACTCGCCGGCACTGTGGTCGCTCAAGGCACTGGAGACTTCACGGTCGTCCATTTCCAGGCCGAGCCAGCCGGAGTTGATGTCGCGTTCGTCCAGGCGAATAAAGATGTACAGCTGCGAGTGCCCGTCTGCCGCATGGGTCAGCCAGAGTTCTTGCAGGGCGCTGGTGTTGTGGTGCTTGAGGGTTTCCAGCTGGTTCAGCATGGCCCGGGGAAAGTCGCGGGCCTGCGAGGTCACGTTATACAGCCGTGACACTTGGGCGTCGGTACCGCTGCTGACGTAGATCAGGTTGAGCTGTTTGGCCTTCAGGTAGTCGCGCATGCGCTGGGTCAGCCAGATGCTCCATTGCTGGCCTGGCGTTTGTCCCAGCAGCAGGCGGATCTCTTCATCGGACACCGGCACATTTATTTTGGCTTTGCGCGTGGCCGACAGGCTCAGGCTTTCCAGCAACGCTTCGCGGGTGGTGAAAAAGGTATGGGCCTCGGCGATGGCGCTGCTCATGTAGCTGCGGCGCTGGGAGATTTCGTTGTTGAAGGTAAACAGCAGAAAGCTGTACACGCCGCCCAGAATGCCCACCAGCAGCACCAGGGCAAACATGCGCAACAGGCGACGCGCAGCATCGGGTGAGGACAGGATCGGGCTGATCTGATGGAGGTAATTCTTTAATCTCATTCCGGCACTGTAGGGGCGGCCAGGCGCCGGGAGAATCAGACGATCCTTAGTTTTTACAGGTAGTTCACGATGAAGGTGACATCGGTATTGGCACTGCCGGCCTTGAGTTCATCCGTCGCCAGACGGTAATACGAGGCCGACAAGGGAATCTTGAAGTCGGTGCCGGTGGTGGTGAAAGCGTCGAACGGGTAGGTGGTGTCCAGTGCCATGGGCTGCCCGGCGTCATTCATCAATTGCAGGCCGATGCCCTTGGCGGTGGAGCTGTCATTGAGCGCGACGATGCCATTTGCCGAATCGATGACCGGGGTGTTGGCCTTGAGCGAGTAGGTCACTTTCTTAATGCCGGTCTGGCACTGGTTCAAGCCAATATTGAAACGTACCGTGCGCGGGGTCGCGCCAGTCTCGCGAAAGTCGAGCAGGTGATAGTCGTCACCCATGGCGACCGGCACGGACGGGGTCTGGCAGGAGGCTGCATTCAATACGATGGGGTTGGTCAGATTGAATTTCTTCAGGATCAGATCATCGTCTTGCAGGCTGCCCAGGGCGCCCGCATCGATCCTGACCTGCGAAGCCAGCTTGCCAGTCTTGACGATTTCCAGCCGCACACTACCGGCACTGAAGCCATAGGCGGAGTTCGCAGAGATCGTTTGCAAAGACGCTTCGTAGCGATCCAGCCACTCTATCCAAATGCGGAATGACAGTCCGGTTTTGCCTAAAGGGAAGGTCGTTACCCTGCCGGTTACGCTGCCCCGCTTTGGATTGAGGAGTACGCCATATTGCGAAGCCAGCGTGCACGTCCAGCTATGACCGGCCCCTTGCACGGTGTCCTGGTAGACCACGGTGCCATCGGGCGTGTCAGCGGGGATCGTCAGGCTGCCGTTGGCCAGGCTGGCGCCGAAGTTAAGGGTTTCGGTGGTGGAATCGATGGCTTTGCAACTGCCGGCCATGGCGTCTGACGTACATGCCAGAAACGTCGCCGCGACAAAGGAGAGCAGGGGGCGCTGTAGTTTTAAACGCTTCATGAAGAGGGCTGTACGGGTTGGCCAAGGAGCGTTGCAGCCTAATCAACTGAAATGTCGATGGACATCAGGCGATTCTTAGAACACGTCGCTGCTGTTCTGCGTCCCGACTTCCAATTTACGGGATTCTCCCTCCTTGGGGATGGTCCGCAAAAGACTTCCCGTTTCTGGTGAAATACGCCGATCCCGTTGCACTGGTTTCCCGATGAACCAAATAAACTTTGCCGACGCCGAGTACGCCGGCAAGCGCAAGCAAACCCGCAAGGAATTGTTCCTGATCGAAATGGATCAGGTGGTGCCATGTTGGCGGTCAGCATGGCGGGGCCGTGTTTCGAAGGGGGTAGTGGCCGATCTGCTCGCCGTTGGCGGGGTTGATCGAAATGGCATGGGTAAGGCTGGAAACGTTAGTCATGACACCATCCTGCGAGGTGGGAATGAATGCGCAGCTTCGAAGCAAACTGCCGCCGCTGAATCAGGTCGCGCGCGCCAGAATGGAGTGCGCGCGACCAATGACCGGTGCGTCGACCATTTGCCCATCCAGCACGAAGACGCCTTCACCTGAGCTGGCGGCTTCGATAATGCGTTGCGCCCAGAGCAATTCTTCAGGGCTTGGCTTTAACGCCTGATGGATGATTGCCACCTGGCTCGGATGGATACATAACGCGCCACCAAACCCCATGTCGCGGGCAAACTGAACGGTGCTGTGCAGGCCGGCGGTGTCCTGTATGGAAGGAAACACACCATCCAGTGCCGGAGCGAGGCCAGCCACCCGAGTCGCGAGCAGTACTGCGTATCGAGCGTGACTCAGGATCTCTTCGGCGGCATGGCTGCCGGTGGTCAAGTTCAGGTCCAGGCCCAGATCAAGGCTGCCGAATGACAAGCGCTCAACGCCCTGGGCCTGGGCAATCGCCTGGAGGTCGGCCAGGCCCTTGGCGCTTTCGATGATGGGCCAGATCGGCCTTTGGGTATTGGCAGCCGTGAGGACGTGCTCCGCGCTTTCTGCTTTGGGCAGCAAAACTCCGATCACGCCGGCGTGTCGTCGACAAAGTTCCAGATCTGCCACGTGGGCCCAGTGATCAGGGGCATTCACTCGCACCAGAATCGGGGCGTCCGGATTGTCACTCAAGAAGCGCTCCAGGTTATCCCTGGCCTGTTCCTTGAGGTTCTCCTGCACGGCATCTTCCAGATCAACAATGACCCGGTCCGCACCGGTAGCGATGGCTTTGGGTATGCGCTCGGGACGCGTGGCCGGCACAAACAGGGCGGAGCGAACAATGGACGTATTCATGGGGTTTCTCCCGCGCTGAACTGGACTTCGCCGATCTGCGCTGTACCGTTGTGATTACCTGCCCAGAGCTGTGCCTTGCCGCTATCTATCAGACGTCCGCCAACCTCGAAAGGGTGAGGCGAAATCAAAGGCCGGACGCCACGGAAGGTGAAACGCTTCAAGCGCACGTTCGGGTGTGCTTTGGTAAACGCACGCAGATTCAGGGTGGCGATCAAAGGGCCATGCACCACCAAGCCCGGGTAACCTTCGGTCTCTGTGACGTATGGCCAGTCATAGTGAATTCGATGGCCATTGAAGGTGACGGCGGAGTAGCGGAACAGCAGGGTCGCCGAGGGCTCGACCCGTGCCTGCCATTGGCCTTCAGGGAGTGCTTCGGTGCCGCTCAGTTTGGGAGGAGTGGGTTCGCGATAGACGATGTCTTGTTCATCTTGAAGAGCGCGTTTGCCGTCCTGGAAATACTCATGGCGTACCGTGACAAACAACAAGGAACCCGTGCGCCCGTGCTTCTCTTCGACGTTGAGAATGGTTGATACACAGGTCACGTCAGACTCCACCTTCAACGGCTGGTAGAACTCGATTCGGCTGCCGGCCCACATGCGATTGCGGTTGTGGGCTGGTGGCAGGAAGCCACCGAGCGCCGGATGACCGTCCGGACCCAGTTCGCTGGCGGCAACTGGCTCCTGAAAGAACGCCCAGTGCCACAGCGGCGGCAGCGGTTCACCAGGCTGCGGTGCCTCTTCGCTCAATGTCGCGGCGATTCGTTTGACCAGGTTGAAGCTGATTCGGTCCTGGCTTTCCTGACGACGTCCAATCCAGGCTGAAAAATCGGAACTGCTCATGTTTATCGCTCCTGTCGGTCGGTAATCAGGCCAGGGCGGCCATTTCGGGGATCGCTTCAAACAAGTCCGCCACCAGGCCGTAATCGGCCACCTGGAAGATCGGCGCTTCTTCGTCCTTGTTGATCGCAACGATCACTTTGGAGTCTTTCATGCCGGCCAGGTGCTGGATCGCGCCGGAGATACCGACCGCGATGTACAGCTGTGGCGCAACGATTTTGCCGGTCTGACCGACCTGCATGTCGTTCGGTACGAAACCTGCGTCGACCGCGGCGCGGGAAGCACCGACGGCAGCGCCCAGCTTGTCAGCCAGGGCGTACAGGTGTTTGAAGTTGTCGCCGTTCTGCATGCCGCGACCGCCGGAAACGACGATCCTGGCAGCGGTCAGTTCCGGACGATCGGACCTGGCCAGTTCTTCGCCGACGAAGCTGGATTTCCCCGCGTTGTAAACGGTGGCGACCGTTTCGATGACAGCCGAACCACCAACAGCGGCCACCGGGTCGAAACCGGTGGCACGCACGGTGATGACTTTGACCGCCGCGTTCGACTGAACGGTCGCGATGGCGTTACCGGCGTAGATCGGGCGCTTGAAGGTGTCAGCGCTTTCAACCGAGATGATCTCGGAGATCTGGTCAACGTCCAGTTGTGCAGCAACCCGCGGCAGGATGTTTTTGCCGTTGGAGGTGGCCGAAGCCAGGACATGGCTGTAAATCGTGCGTTGTTCGATGACCAGATTCGCGATTAGCGGAGCCACGTTTTCCGGCAGCAAATTGGCGTAAGCGGCATTGTCGGCGACCAGCACTTTGGCCACCCCAGCGATTTTCGCAGCCGCCTCAGCCACTGCACCGACAAATGCGCCGGCCACCAGAACGTGGATGTCACCGCTGATTTTAGCGGCAGGGG
>NZ_AKJL01000264.1 GCF_000282355.1 Pseudomonas sp. GM49 | reverse complement strand
TGTCCAAAATTAGTTGACCAGTTCAAGCCCGCTCCCACAGTGGATCAAGGTGCACACAAGTTGTGTAGACGGCACAAAATCCTGTGGGAGCGGGCTTGCTCGCGAAGAACGATGACTCGGTATTAAGCCTTGCCACCACTGCGATCAATCGAAAAACCAGCCCAGGTCTGGCTCACCGGCATCAGCTCCAGGCTGTTGATGTTGATGTGCGCAGGCGCATTGAGGACCCAGAAAATAGTCTCGGCGATGTCTTGCGGCTGGATCGCCTCGGCACCGGCGTAAGTGGCGTTGTAACGCTCCTGGTCACCGGCAAAACGCACTAGCGAGAACTCGCTCTCGCACAGGCCCGGCTCGATGTTGCTGACGCGCACGCCCGTGCCTTGCAGGTCGCAGCGCAGGTTCAGGGAGAATTGTTTGACGAACGCCTTGGTCGCGCCATACACGTGGCTGCCCGGGTACGGATAGTTACCGGCGATGGACCCCAGGTTGACGATACCGGCGCCGCGACCATGGGCGATCAGACGCGGCAAGAGCAGGCGGGTGCTGTACATCAGGCCTTTGACGTTGGTATCGACCATGGTGTCCCAATCGTCCAGGTCGCACTTGGGTGCCGGATCGACACCCAGGGCCAGGCCGGCGTTGTTGATCAACCCGCGCAGCTTGGCGAAGGATGGCGGCAGATTGGCAATCGCCTCTTCCATGGCCTTGCGATCACGCACATCGAGCACCAGGCCATGGACTTCGGTCTGCTTCGACAGCTCGGCGCACAGCGCATTGAGGCGCTCTTCACGACGGCCTGTCAGCACCAGTTTCCAGCCTGCGTCGGCAAAACGACGGGCACAGGCTTCACCAAAACCGGAGGTCGCGCCGGTAATAAACAGGGTGTTGGACATCGTGTTCTCCTTGCTTCGGCTGATCGCCAGCCATTGGAATAGAAAATCAGCAGGCAGCATGCCCGGCCTTGATCACAGCGGCAACCACCGTTCAAACTGTTCAAAAAACACTCAATCCCGGCAAACCCTTGACCATCGTGGCCTGCAGCCATGTGCGCGCACGTTATCCACAGGCCGGTCCACAGTCTTTGGGGGCAAGTGAAAAAGCTGCAAGCCGCTATCCACAAGGCTTTGCGCGGGGATTCAAAACTTTTTTGCTTGACCCTCAACCACCTGCTGTGTAGCCCTTGGCCATTTTCATGACTGACGGGTCAAACCAGCGATGGCGACAAGCCAGTAACTACGGCCTTCAGCCGGGTCTTTCCAGAGTTTAATCACAGACTTATCCACAGGCTTGTCCACGCTGAATCCACGCAGTTTCATTACGAACAAAAAGGTTGACAAAGCAGCCTGAGAGTTGCGCAAAAACACCTGATCAAAAAACAACCACACCTCTGCAAGCCACGTTTTCAAAGGCCTGCAGCCAGCTACTCCCACGTTATTCACAGCCGGCTCCACAGCAAACGGGGACAAGTCAAAACCGTGACAAAACAACTATTTGCAGCGGCTTTATGTCGCGCTTCGGGAGCTTGGGAATATTGTTTTCCACAATTTCCTGCGATCCCTGTAGGAGCGAGCTTGCTCGCGATGGTCGTGAACGATAACGCGGGAAGCCAGACACCCTGCAGCGTTCTCGGGTTTATCGCGAGCAAGCTCGCTCCTACAGGGGAATTGGCGGTATCTGGAGATGTAAAAAGCCCCGGCGATTGCGCGCCGGGGCTTGTGTGTAACCACTGAAACTCAGTGCCCGCCGAGATAGGCGTTACGCACATCCTCGTTGACCAACAATTCCTTGCCGGTACCGGTCATGCGGATTTCGCCGTTGACCATCACGTACGCCCGGTCCGACAACCGCAGGGCGTGGTTGGCGTTCTGCTCCACCAGGAAAATGGTCATGCCGGTCTTGGCCAGTTCCCGCAGGGTGGCGAAGATCTGCTTCACCACGATCGGCGCCAGGCCCAGGCTCGGCTCATCGAGCAACAGCAGTTTGGGCCGGCTCATCAGGGCCCGGGCGATAGCAAGCATCTGCTGCTCGCCACCGGACATGGTCATCGCCCGCTGGGTACGCCGCTCTTCGAGCCGCGGGAACAGCTCGAACATGCGTTGCATGTCCTCCTTGGCGTACTTGTCACCGATAGGGATGGTGCCCATCAGCAGGTTTTCTTCGACTGTCATGTCGGGGAACACCCGCCGCCCTTCCGGCGATTGCGCAATGCCGTTGGAGGCGATGTAGTGGGACGACTTGTGGGTAATGTCCACGCCCTGATAGAGGATTTGCCCGTCCGCCGCCCGTGGCTGGCCGAAAATCGACATCAGCAGGGTCGACTTGCCGGCACCGTTGGAGCCGATCAGGCTGACGGTTTCTCCTTCCTTGATGTGCAGCGAGACTTTCTTCAGGGCCTGGATCGGCCCGTAAAACACATCCAGTTCCTTGAGTTCGAGGATGGGTTTGCTCATAGCACCACTTCCTCTTCATCGGCGCCCAGGTAGGCCGCAATCACTTTCGGATCGTTACGAATCGCATCGGGTCCGCCCTCGGCGATGACGATGCCGTGGTCCAGCACCACGATGTGGTCGGAGATGCTCATAACCATGCCCATGTCGTGTTCGATCAGCACCACGGTCAGATCGTGCTCGTCGCGCAGCAGCCGGATCATCGCGCTCAGCGCTTCGGTTTCCTGAGGGTTGAGGCCGGCCGCCGGTTCGTCGAGGCAGATGATCTGCGGACGGGTACACATGGCCCGGGCGATTTCCAGGCGGCGTTGCTGGCCGTAGGACAGCTCACCGGCCAGACGGTTGGCGCAGTCCACCAGGTCCACCACTTCCAGCCAGTAGAACGCGTGATCCAGCGCATCGCTTTCGGCCTTGCGGTAGCCCTTGGTGTTGAGGATGCCGGCCAGCATGCTGCGGTTGACCCACATGTGTTGGGCCACCAGCAGGTTTTCCAGCACCGACATCTCCTTGAACAGGCGAATGTTCTGGAAGGTACGCGCCAGCCCTGCGCGGTTCACCAGGTGAGTGCCACCGAACGCCTTGTAGAACAGCCGACTGGCGAAGGATTTCGGCGAAACGAAATCGGTTGGTTTGAACGATTCGCCCAGCAACTTGATGACGTTGGTCTGCTGACCACGCACATTGAGTTCGATCTTGCCGCCAGAGGCCTTGTAGAACCCGGTCAGGCAGTTGAACACCGTGGTCTTGCCGGCGCCGTTGGGGCCGATCAGGGCAAAGATCGAATTGCGGTGGACTTTCAGGCTGACATCGTTCAACGCCTTGATGCCGCCGAAGTGCATCATCAGCTTTTCGACACTGAGTACGACTTCGCTCATGGCGCTACTCCTTTACGCGGGGTCACACCGGTACGGCTGATCCGGATCAGGCCGCGCGGTCGCCAGATCATCATCAACACCATCAGGATGCCGAACAGCAGCACGCGGTATTCGGCGAAGCCACGCAGCAGTTCCGGAGCCACGGTCAGCACGAAGGCTGCAATTACGACGCCTATGGTCGAGCCCATGCCGCCGAGTACCACGATGGCAAGGATCAGCGCCGACTCGAAGAAAGTGAACGAGGTCGGGTTGACGAAGCCCTGGTAAGTGGCGAAGAACACCCCGGCCAGCCCGGCAGTCGAAGCACCGATGGTGAATGCCGAGAGCTTGACCAGCACGTGGTTCAGCCCCATTGAACGACAGGCGATTTCGTCTTCGCGCAGGGCTTCCCAAGCCCGGCCGACCGGCATGCGGGTCAGGCGGTGCTTGATGTGCAGCACGGCCAGGACCACCATGAACAACACGGCGTAGATGAAGTAGTACTTCACGTCAGGGTTGTAGGCGATGCCGAAGAACTCATGGAACGGCACCCCGCCCTCTTTCGCCCTTTTTCCGAACTCGATGCCGAAGAAGGTTGGCAACGGCGCTGCCATGCCATTCGGGCCGCCGGTCAGGGACAGCCAGTTATTGAGGATCAACCGAATGATTTCACCGAAGCCCAGGGTCACGATCGCCAGGTAGTCACCGTGCAGGCGCAGCACCGGGAAACCGAGGATGCAACCGGCCAGACCGGCCGTGATCGCCGCCAGTGGCAACACCGTCCAGAAACCCAGCCCCAGGTACTGATAACCGAGCGCCAGACCGTAGGCGCCGATGGCGTAGAACGCCACGTAACCGAGGTCGAGCAGGCCGGCCAGGCCGACCACAATGTTCAATCCCAGCCCCAGCAATACGTAGATCAGCCCGAGGATGACCACGCCCAGCAGGTAGGAGTTGGAGAAAAACGGGAACACCACGGCGATGACAATCATCAGCGGGATGATCCAGCGCAACCGGGATTTGTAATCAGGCGCCAGTACATGAACCCCGGAGCCGGTGGTTTCAAAGCCTTCGAGAATTCTCAGGCCCTTTGGGGTTTGCAGGAACAGGCTCAAGGCAAAACGACCGGCCATGACGATAGCGACAATCCAGGCTACCCGGGTCGTTTCCAGGTTGAAGCCATAGCCATCGAGGACGATGCCGACAATCGGGCCGAACACAATCAGGGCCACGAGGCCGGCAAGAACCGCGTCAACCAGGCTTTTTTTGAGATCGATTTTATGAGTGGTTGAAGACATCGCTTACACCTTCGACACAAGAGGACGGCCGAGCAGGCCCTGGGGCCGAAAGACCAGAACGAGAACCAGCAGCGAGAAGCTGAAGACGTCTTTGTAGTCCGAGTTGACCAGACCTGAGAACAGCGACTCGGAGATGCCGAGGATGATCCCGCCGAGCATGGCACCAGGCAGCGAGCCAATCCCGCCGAGCACCGCGGCGGTGAACGCCTTGATGCCGATGACGAAGCCTGCGTAGAAGTCGAACGTGCCGTAGTTCATGGTGATCAGCACGCCGGCCAGGGCCGCCATGGCTGCACCAATGATGAACACGTAGGAAATGATGCGGTCGGTGTTGATCCCCAGGATCGAGGCCATCTTGCGGTCTTGCTGGGTCGCGCGGCACATGCGGCCGAGCTTGGTGTACTTGATGACATAGGTCAGCAGGCCCATCCCGACAAACGCTGCGACCAGAATGAAGATCTTGGTGTAAGTGAGCTGGACGAAGCCGGTCCCGACTTCTACTCGCCATGCACCAGTAAGCAGTGTCGGAACGCCTTGTTGGCGGGCACCCTGGGCGATCTGTGCATAGTTTTGCAGGATCAGCGAGATCCCGATGGCGCTGATCAGCGGTGCCAGTCGGGTGGAGTTACGCAGGGGTTTGTAGGCAACACGCTCGATGACCCAGCCATACACCGCCGTGACGACGATGGTGAAGATCAGCGTGCCGAGCATCAACAGGGGGAAGGATTCAATACCGAAGTATGCCAGCAGAGCCAGACTGATTGCCGCGAGGTAAGCGGAAATCATGTAAACCTCGCCGTGGGCGAAGTTGATCATGCCGATGATGCCATAGACCATTGTGTAGCCGATGGCGATCAGGCCATAGACCGACCCGAGGGTCAGGCCGTTGACCAGTTGCTGCAGGAAAATACCATCCATAACGCAATCTCACGCAATGAGAACCTGCACATGTGGCTGTGCGGTTCTTCTAAGGAAAATACAGATATACGTCGGAGCAATGTCAGCCACGATCAGGCAGGCCACCACCGCCCCCTGTAGGAGCGAGCTTGCTCGCGAAGAACCTGAGGACAACGCGTTGAACCAGCAAGCCCGCGTTATCGTTGACGTTTTTCGCGAGCGTGCTCGCTCCTACAGGGGATCAGTGGATTCATCCGATCGCGTCAGCCCTTACTTCTGTTTTTCCAGCTGGTGGTATTTGCCGTCCTTGTCCCACTGGTAAACCACGTAGTCGGAGACTTTCAGGTCGCCCTTGCTGTCCCAGGTCTTCTCGCCCATGACGGTCTTGACCGGATTAGCCTTGAGCCACTTGGCAGCGTCTTCACCCTTGTTGGACTTGGCGCCGTTGAAAGCTGCAGCCAGGGTCTGGACCGAAGCGTAGGCGTACAGGGTGTAGCCTTCAGGTTCGGTACCGGCCTTGCGGAAGGCGTCTACCACGGTCTTGCTGTCTGGCAGCAGGCGTGGGTCGGCACCGAAGGTCATCAATACGCCATCAACGTTCTGTGGGCCACCGGCGGTGGTCACCAGTTCGTCAGTCACGATGCCGTCATCGGACATGAACTTGACGTCTTTGAGGCCCTGTTCACGCAGTTGCCGAACCAGTGGACCGGCTTCCGGGTGCAAACCGCCGAAGTAGACCACGTCGGCACCGGCCGCACGGATCTTGGTGACGACAGCGCTGAAGTCTTTCTCGCCGCGGGTCAGCCCTTCGTACAGCACCGGCTTCACGCCGCGTTTTTCCAGCTGAGCCTTGGTGGCGTCCGCCAGGCCCTGACCGTAGGTGTCCTTGTCGTGCAGTACGGCAACTTTCTTGCCCTTGAGCACGTCGACGACATAGTCGCCAGCCACGATACCTTGCTGGTCGTCACGCCCGCACATGCGGAACATGGCACTCAGGCCACGCTCGGTCACCTTGGGGTTGGTGGAGCCTGGGGTGATCGTGATGATGCCGGCTTCGTCGTAGATCTCGGAGGCAGGGATAGTCGACGAGGAGCAGAAGTGACCTACTACACCAACGACTTTCTTTTCGGTCAGGTCCTTGGCGACCGTCACAGCCTGTTTCGGTTCGCAGGCGTCATCGCCCTTGACCAGTACGATTTTTTCCCCGTTGACCCCGCCAGCCGCGTTGACCGCATCGGCCGCCGCTTGTGCACCCTTCATGTACTGTTCGCCAAATGCCGCGTTGGCGCCTGTCATTGGTCCCGCTACGCCGATCTTGATGTCAGCCTGAGCAAACGCAGAAACACCCAACGCAGTTGCCACTGCGAGGGCCAGAAAGCCTTTCTTGTAAAACGTCTGGGACATGAGGTGGTGCTCCATGGTTTTTTTAATTGGCACTGCGACTTCAATGAATGCTCAGAGCAAGGGCCGTGCCATCGGTTTTTTATTCTGAAAAAAGTCGCTGCTTTCTTGTTATTTCGACTGTTTCGAGCCCATTTTCATTGGGCGTGCAACCGTCTAAACCGCGGAAGGTAAAACCATTATTTTTTTGAGGCGCAACCCGTCTGCGCCATCATTGCAACCGCAGCTTTAAACGACGTGCAACCAGCCTGTAACAACGTGCGTCACCGAAGTGCACACTGCTGGTGCGGGACTGCTACAACCCGCACCACTACAGGCTAGCTGCAGATCAAAAAAGCGCCGCTTCCCACCGCAAAAATCAACATTCAAATTACGATCCGCAGGCACTGGCCTGCGTGATACAGCGAGAATCCCGCCTCATACAGACAACTGCGCAACCCCACCCCGGCCAATGGCTGCATGGGCGCAAAAGGAATGGGTAGTGCTTGAGGATTTCCGTTACACAGGTAATCGGCAAAGGCCTTGCCGACCACCGTTCCCGTGGTTACGCCCCGGCCGTTGTAACCGGTGACTGCCACCAGGCCGGGCGCCGGTTCGAACAGGCGCATCAAATGATCGGGGGTGAAGGCGATGCAACCGGTCCAGGTGCACTCCCACTCCACCGGCTTGAGGTACGGGAAGTAGTGCTGCTGCACCCGGTCAGCCCAAGCCTTGAGAAACCAGGCCGGTTTCTGATTGCCATTGCCGAGACTGCCCAGCAGCAGGCGTCCGTCTTTATCCCGACGAATGCTGCTCAGGACCTGGCGGGTGTCCCAGGAACCCTGGCCGCCGGGGAGAATTTGCTGCGCAGCCTCTTCGGTCAGCGGGACCGAGGCCACTTGATAGTAATAACCGGGGAAGAAATTGCGCCGCAGCTCCGTCCAGTCGCCCTCGGTGTAGGCATTGGAGGCAATCACCACTTTCTCGGCCATGACCGAACCCTGGGCGGTTTGCACTGACCAGCGCTGGCCCTGGCGTTCAAGCCGGGTGACCGGGGAATGATCGAACAGTTGACCGCCCAGGCCGATGGCCGCTTTGGCCAGCCCCGTGGTGTAGGCCATCGGGTTGAGCGTACCGGCGCGGCGATCGAGCAACGCGGCGGCGATCTTTTGGGTACCCGTCGCTTGTTCGCAGGCCTGGCCGGTCAACAACTCCACCGGCGCCCCACGGCGTTTCCATTGTTCTTCACGACTGCGCAAGTCGGCTTCGCCACGGGCATTGTGGGCCATGTGCAGCGTGCCTTCGCGGCGCAACTGGCAATCGATGTTGTACTTGTCCACAAGACTGAACACCAGGGATGGCGCCGCACCCAGCATGCGGTTGAGCTGGCTGCCGACTTCCTTGCCGAACCCGGCTTCGATCTCGTCCGGGGGAATCCACATCCCGGCATTGACCAGCCCGACGTTGCGCCCCGAACCACCATGGCCGGCACGATGGGCCTCCAGCACACAAACGGTCTTGCCTTGCTCCAGCAGATGCACCGCCGCCGACAACCCGGTAAACCCGGCGCCGATGACGCAGACATCCACCGTGACCTCACCCTTGAGGGCCGAATTGTCCGGCCTTTGCGGCGTCAGTTTTTCCCACAGACACTCATCGCGTAACGGCATTGCCAGACTCCAACAGAAACCTAACCAACACACAAATCACTGTAGGAGCGAGCTTGCTCGCGAAAAAACGTCAGGCAACGCGTTCATCCAGCAAACACGCGCTATCGTTAACGCCCATCGCGAGCAAGCTCGCTCCTACAGGAAGGCACCTATCAGTCGAAGGTGATCCCTTGAGCCAACGGCAACTCCAGCGAGTAGTTCACGGTGTTGGTCTGGCGGCGCATGTAGCCGCGCCATGCATCGGAGCCGGACTCACGACCACCGCCGGTTTCTTTCTCGCCACCAAACGCACCACCGATTTCCGCGCCGCTCGGGCCGATGTTGACGTTGGCGATGCCGCAGTCGCTGCCCACCGCCGACATGAACTGCTCGGCTTCACGCACGTCGGTGGTGAAGATGCACGAGGACAGGCCTTGTGGCACCGCGTTGTTCAGGCGCAGAGCCTCCTGGAAATCGCTGTAACCGACCACGTACAGGATCGGGGCGAAGGTTTCGTGGCAGACCACATCGCTCTGCTCCGGCATTTCGACGATGGCTGGCGACACGTAGTAAGCGTTCGGGAACTGGTCTTCCAACTGACGCTTGCCGCCGAAGACTTTGCCGCCTTCGCTCAACGCCTGCTCCAGAGCATCCTGCATGTTCTCGAAGCTTTGCTTGTCGATCAGCGGGCCGACCAGGTTGCCTTCCAGCGGATGGCCGATACGTACTTTCGAGTACGCGGCTTTCAGGCGGGTGACGATTTCTTCTTTCACCGATTCATGAGCGATCAAGCGACGCAGGGTAGTGCAGCGCTGACCGGCGGTGCCGACGGCGCTGAACAGGATCGCGCGAACGGCCATGTCCAGGTCGGCGCTTGGGCCGAGGATCATCGCGTTGTTGCCACCCAGTTCGAGAATGCTGCGGGCAAAGCGCGCGGCCACTTTCGGCGCCACTTCGCGGCCCATGCGGGTGCTGCCGGTGGCGCTGATCAGCGCCACGCGCGGGTCATCCACCAGCGCTTCACCAGCATCGCGACCGCCGATAACCACCTGGCACAGGTGCGCAGGTGCATCGCTGAAGTTTTTCACGACTCGATCGAACAACGCCTGGCAGGCCAGTGCGGTGAGCGGGGTCTTTTCCGACGGTTTCCACACCACCGGGTTACCGCAGACCAGCGCCAGCGTGGTGTTCCAGGCCCAGACGGCCACCGGGAAGTTGAACGCACTGATCACGCCGACGACGCCCAGCGGATGCCAGGTTTCACGCATATGGTGGCCAGGACGCTCGGAGGCGATGGTCAAGCCGTACAGCTGACGGGACAGGCCGACGGCGAAGTCGCAGATATCGATCATTTCCTGAACTTCACCCAGACCTTCCTGGGTGATCTTGCCGGCTTCCCAGGAAACCAGTTCGCCGAGGTCGGCCTTGTACTCGCGCAGTACTTCACCGAATTGCCGCACCAGTTCGCCACGGCGCGGTGCCGGAACCTTGCGCCACAGTTCGAACGCATGATCTGCGCGACTGATGTGCTGCTCGACTTCAGCGGCGCCTTCCCAGTTCACGGCGGCGATCCTGCTGCCATCGATCGGCGAATGCACCGGCACTTTGCCGTTCTGGTACAGGGTCGGGTTCACACCTAGACGATCAAGCAATGCGGCAACCATGGGTCACTCCTCAAGCAAAAGACAGAACACGTGCAGCCGGAAATTCACGACTGATCAGACCTGTAGTTTTAGCTGTCCGGAGGTTACTCAACAAACGACCTTTAAGAGAGATATCATTCCGTTTATTCATGCTGTGCATTGCTGGCAATAAAGAAACAAGAATCAAGGACCGCCCATGCTGAATAAACGCTACCTGCCATCGATCGCTGCGTTGCAGTGCTTCGAAGCCGTTACCCGGCACTTGAGCTTCACCCGGGCCGCCGAAGAGCTGAACCTGACCCAAAGTGCCGTGAGCAAACAGGTCGCGCAACTCGAAGAGCTGTTGCAGCACCTGCTGTTTCGCCGGGTGCGCCGACGCCTGCAGATGACGCCGGCCGGCGATCTGTACCTGGTTGAGGTGCGAAAAATTCTCACACAGGTCGAGATGTCGACCCATTACCTGCGTTCCTACGGTGGCGAAACAGAAGTCCTGCGGGTTTCCACGCCTCCCACCTTCGGCGCGCGCTGGCTGGTGCCCCGCCTGAAAGGCTGGCGCCTGCGGCACCCGTCGATCCATCTGGACCTGTGCAGTGAGCAGGAAGCCGACGATCTGCTGCAAGGTCGCAGCGACCTGGCGTTCTACTTCGGCCAGGGCTCACGGCCCGGTACCGAATGCCTGAAGCTGTTCGGCGAGGAACTGGTGCCAGTGTGCGCCCCGGGTAGCCTGCCGGACACGCCGTTCACCGACCCGACGCAACTGACCGACCTAGTCCTGCTGCAAAACGCTTCCCGCCCCCAGGCCTGGCATGACTGGTTCGACCACCAGGGTTACCACACCGAGCACAGCTACCACGGCCCGCGTTTCGAAACCTTTTATATGTGCATCCGCGCCGCCCAGGTCGGCTGCGGCGTGGCGTTGCTGCCCCTCTTTCTGGTGGAAGAGGAACTGGCCGACGGCAAGCTGGTCATTCCCTGGCAGCATGCAATGCCCAGCACCGACGCCTATTACCTTGCGTACCCGGAGCATTCGGCGGAAGTGCCCAAGGTGCGGGATTTTGTGAAGTGGATGCTGGAGCAGATCGATAGCCCGGAGGCGGTGCAGCACTAACGTCTTGCACTTTCCCTGTGGCGAGGGGGCTTGCCCCCGTTGGGTTGCGCAG